>JBFHGF010000034.1:0-14397 GCA_041583335.1 Bacteriovoracaceae bacterium | reverse complement strand
TAAAAGCGAATGGATAAACTGTAATCCATCTCTAAGAATGAGAATAACCAGATAATAGAGAGGAACCTCCCCCTGCCAAAAGAAATAGAAAATAAGAGAGAGGTTGAAAATATTGTCTGCAAAGGAATCCAGCCAAGCTCCAAATTCACTTTCTTGATGGAGAAGCCGCGCCAGAAAACCGTCCATTAAGTCGGTCAATGAGGCCAAAATAAAAAGAGCAAACGCCCACATATTATGATGGTTAACCAGCAAACCCACGATCGCAATCGTCAAGATGATTCTAAAAAAAGTTAGGAGATTGGGAATGGTCGCCTTAATTAATGAACTTTTGATCATGATCAACCTCGAGAAGGTATTTTTGGGGGATACCCCTTGTCATATGTGACGCCATTTTATAAATCAACACATCTCGGCATTGCTCTTGCATCATAATATGCCAAAGAATAAGCAAAATTATAGCCTAAAAGGCTTGAATTTTTGAATATTTAAAGAATATGGGCCCCAACCCTTTGAAATAATGAGATGCAATGAGGTGTTAAATGAAAAAAGTTTTTACACCCATAAAACGGAGTAATGACCAAATTGTGCTCAACTGGAGAACACATGTTTAAATTTTTGACAGTGACATTCCTATTTCTTCTGTCCCTAGGCACGGCCTGGGCACAATCGGCTTCCCAACTTGAAGCTCAGCTTGGAAAAGGAGACGGAAAGAAAGCAAAGAACTGGGGTCTTAGTTTAAGTTCTACAACAGTCTCTAGTGTGCAAGAGCTCGATGCCTATGGATCAACGCTTAACACTTCTCTATCGACAACTTTCCGATACAAAACCCCTTACTTCAATACTAGATTCTATATCGGTGCCGACAAAGACTTAGTGGGAGCGAGAAAGGATCGCTTGAGTTCATCTTTTTTTGAAATTTCAAAAACGGTAGGATTCCTAACAACTTCTAACATCATCACAATCTTTCAAGGGCGATATAACTTCGCCGTTAATCAAGATAGAAGATTTAATGAGAGTTACCGAGGTGGCGTAAGTGCTGGACTTCTTATCATTGCCCAAACGCCAAACCCTGAAGTCTCTCTTATTTTCATTACACGTGGAACTAAGAACTTTCACGAATTTAAAATCGCTCGAGACTTCAGCAATAACACATCGTTAAATAATATTAATACCGCCATTGTCTCCTACGCTCCCTTTAACGCATGGGAATTTTCCTTCTATGGCTCCTTCGTATCCTCTTGGAACTACGATGGTGGTGTAAAAGATAGTTATTACACCTTAGGACAAAGTATCAGTTATAGCCCTTCGGCCCAATATAACTTTTCTATCGGCCACGAGATGGGTGGATACACCTACGGACACTATGGAAATAATTTAGACCTATCTTTACTAGATAGTAACAAATCAACAGTATATGGAACCCTAACCCTTAACTTCTAGGATTGAGATACAGTATGAACCGCATGAAACTAAATTCACTATTGACGCTTTCTCTCCTCTTTGCCGTTGGATGTGCTAAAGACAAGCCCTACGACGTAGTCTACAAAGAAGAGAAACTTCACTCTAAAAGTCAATTCGTCACAACAGAGATTGTTACTGACAAAGACGGAAACAAAAAAGAGGTTCCTGTTCAGTATATCTATGTACCAAGTTCACTAGGTACACCTATGGAAGTTGCCGAGGCTGCTCCCTTTGTTCAAGGACAAGAAAAAGTTGTTACCCTGAAATGGGAAGAAGCTGGACTCTCTGTTTATGAAGTAGAAAGAGATGAGCGCTTTGATAATAATATCCTCAACCACACTCCTGTTCTCAAGATTCCAGGAGATTACCTCTCTTACCGTTGCCAGGAAGATGCCTATGGTGACTGTACCAATAAAGAAGAAGAAAATAATGAGCTTGAGTGGTATGAAAAAGATCAATTCAAGCCTGACTTTGAAGAAATGAAAGTAACAGAGGTGAACTCACTTGACGCTAGTCTTGTTGACTGGTCAGGATGTCTCTCTGCCTCTGAAGCGCAGCTGGTAGACTATGAAGTCACTCCTGGAGTTATTAACGTTGAACTTCAGAAGACTTATACCGTAAATAAATCAAACCCTATCTGTACCATTATTGGGGCTTACTATAAGAGCTCAGCTGAGTCGAGCTTTGATGTACGTTACTTCTACTCACTTGTGAGAGTCGATAAACTTGCCAGCCCAGATTATCAAGTCGTTGAGTATCCTATTCCTGATCAGAACGACTACGGTTTCTTTAAAGATGAAGAACTTGTTCTTAAAGACGATTTTGATCGTCAAAGACCAGAAAGAAAAATCCTTATGAATAGATGGAATCCCATTCGTAAGAATAACGAATTGGTTTACTACCTTTCTTCTGAATATTCAAAGCCAGAGAATAAGCTCATTCTCGAGGCCACGAAAGAGGCTATCGGTGTCATGAATCAAGAAATGACAGCGGCCAATATTCCTTTTACTTTTAAGTTGGTTGAACAGCCAGATCCTGCTAAGGCCGTAAGCCCAGGAGACATTCGTTACAACTCTCTCGTACTTATCGAAGATCCTCTCGCCAATGGACTTCTCGGATATGGTCCATCAGTTAAGAATCCGTACACTGGAGAAATTCTTCAAGGTCACGTCAATATGTACCTTGGGGTTCTCAAGAGTATGACCAGAAGGGTATATGAAGAAGCTTCTGACCTTACTGAAGAGGAGTTTCTTGCACTACAGCCTGCTGCCACTCCCCTAGAGTCTGTCTTTACAGTATCTAGTGATGCATTTCCTAAAGATCTTCCAGAGTCTGTCATTAGATCTTACGAGCAAGTTTTCACTCCAAAGAAAGATGAAACAGGGCCTTCATCATCAAAAATTAAATTTTTTGGCCGTATCGCTGATATTGAACCAAAAGAAGTCCATATCAATAGGATTCAAACGAATGCTCCACGTGCACTCAAATTTGAACTCCCCCTTGATCGCCTCAACCTGGAGAGGACTCAATTAGAAGCTCAAATGAAGCACAAGTTTTACAGTGAAACGATCCATGTAGCTTCAAAAGTTTCTATTGATGAAATGATCGCCAAACTTAAGGCCTCTAGCTCTGCCAACTTTACAGAGGTAGATGAAGATAACCTAAGACTAAAGAAGAAATGGAATTTCCTTTCAGAAAATAATGCTTTCTCTGAAGAGTTCTTCCCTATTGCAGGAACTTCAAAAGTGGTTTATCCAGAGTTAAGAGAAGTTACTGGAATTCTAACCAATAAAGGTACATTAAAGAGATGGGATGATCTTACGGATACTCAAAAAGAGAAGGCCCAAAATATCATCCTTAAGAATAGCTATAAGGCCACTCTTATTCATGAGCTCGGACACAACCTTGGTCTAAGACATAACTTCATGGGTTCTCATGATAAAGACAACTTCCTAAGTGAAGAAGAGGCCACAAACCTTGGTTTAAATGCCGTTCCGGCCTACTCCTCTATTATGGATTACTCATTTAGTGAATTTAACCAACTTAAGGCCTTTGGTAAGTATGATATTGCGGCCCTTCGTTTTGGATACAATCGCGAAGTTGAACTCACCAATGGTAAGTTTATGTCTATCCCTGGTAGTCTTTATGAAGCGGCAAATCAACTGGCCAGTTCACAAGCAGGAGTCGATCCGGCACAAGTAGTAAGGCTTAAGAACTACGAGTACTGTACTGATGAAAACACTAACCTTGGAAACCTTTGTAACCGCTTTGATGAGGGGACCAGTCTGGTAGAAATCATCAAACATAGAATAAAGAAGTACAAAGATGCATATAAGTATCGTAACCTTCGTGATGGACGAATTCGTTACAGCACTTACGATATGCCAGGTTATATCGCAGCCAGAAACTTTGAGCTCGGACGAATTCGCGATATTATTGAAGATCGTGAGAACTCTCTCGAATTCTGGAGAGGTTACCTTCCCGAGCTTCTTGCTCAATATGATGTTGTTCTTTCACCAGAGCAACTTGATGGGGTTCTTAACGGAGGCTGTACAACGGCATTTGGAGAAAATGCATGGTTCTGTAAGGACTATATCGATGATGGAATCAACGCCGTTAATCTCGCAGGAGAATTCTTCCTTGATATCATCAAAACACCAGATCATATGTGTGCTCTTGTAAAAGAAGATAATCCTACTCAGATCGTAGAGTTTAGAAAGCTCACTGATATCTATCAAAAGATTAAAGGTGATGTTGATACCGTTCCTTCAAGTTGTTTTGATGAAGCTGTTAAAGATCACGTCGAAGCAGAATCTCTCTTTGTTATTGGAGAGAATGGAAAGTTCTTAAATGGCTTCAAGGATACTGACCCTAACTACATCTATGCCCAAGATCGTTACACACGAGGTATTTGGCCAGATAAGGTCTTCGCCATGAGAAACCTCTTTAAAAGAAGATCAAACTTCAGTACTACAGATGAGAACTTTGCAGCTATCATCGATAGCTCAACTATACTTGAAAAAGCAGATGATCTCTTTGCTCACCTTACCTTTGGTCGTGAACTTGAGAATCCAAAACCTTTTACAACTGAAAGTGGACAAACTTTCAAAGTTCCTTACTTCATTGGCCAAGATGATATGGTTAATCCACTTGAAGATTACTTTTCAGATCTAGCCGCAAGCCTTCATATGAGAAAGAGTGGGAAAACAGATCTTGCAAAACTGATGCTCTCTCAAATCGAAGAAGAAAGAACGACCTACGGAGACGATGGTAAGTATGCTGATCTTGCTTTTGAAAGTAGAAACCTGCTCTCGGTTGAGAAAAGTAGCTACCTTGTACCTGCAGATATGCGCGATCCAAATAGAGTCTACTTCTATAGCTCAAGACTTAAAACTACTTTTGCTGCAGGAGAAGACTCTCCTTATGCATTCCAGATGCTCTCAATCATTAACTACTTTGAGCTTCTTGATCAGTTTGGGACTGATGATGTTAGAAAAATATTCAATGCCAAGAACTTCATTGCATTTGAAATTCCTGCCGATACCGAATTTACGGTTGGTCAAGCTCTTTACTGGAGTATGAGCAAGGGCATTATGGAGCAAATTCTCGATCTCGCCCAAAGAGGAGTTCCAGTAGAGCAAATCAATTTTGCTGGAGTACTTGGAGAAGAAAATGGCGCAATTATGACAGAATTCTATGCTCAAGGCTTTGAAGCTTTAAATGCCATTTACCAGATGAAGGTTGGTATTTTTGAAAAAATTATTGCTGGAGCTTCAGAGGATGAGTTGAAGGCCTTTCAAATTCCAAGCGAAATTCTCGACGCCTTTAGCAGAGGTGGAATTACTGAAGACTTGGTTCTTTTCTACATTAAGCAAATTGCCAAGCTTCCAAATTATGCCAAACACCAAGACGCACTTTAAATCATTTACCAATAAGAAAGGCTCCTTAAGGAGCCTTTTTTTATCCCACATGAGAAGAGCTATCTTCTTTATTTCCCTCACTATCGTCATCATCATCGATACCATTGATCATCTCAAGGTTGCGATCTTCTGAGACAATATGGAAGGATACTCGATCGACTGAAGCCACTTCTTTAATATCGGCAGCAAATCTCTCAATCACCCTTTTATGGGCATAGATATATAACGTCAGAATTTTTCTTTTTTTATCGATTGAATCTTCATAGACTTCATCGATCTCAATACTTTCATGTTTCATCAACTCTAAGACAGAGCGCTTAACAGGACCAAGCGACAAGATTTCCATGTGAAAGAAGTCACTATCATTTTCTGATTCGATGAATTTATAAATGGGATTAATCCACTTCAGAACGACAAGTACTGTAACACTAAAGATGGAAGCACTGATGGGATAACCGATTCCGATGGTGTAACCGATGGCGGCAACGACCCAGATCGTGGCGGCCGTAGTCAGTCCAATCACGGCCCCTTTTCCTTGAATAATCGCACCAGCTCCAAGAAAACCAATTCCTGAAACAATTTGGGCTCCTACCCGATTAGGGTCAAGTGCTCCGCTATAGTTTTGAACATTTAAAAGACTAATCACCGTATAAAGGGTTGCTCCGAGGCAAATGAGAATATTAGTTTTTAACCCTGCGGATTTCATCTTCTTTTCACGGTCATAACCCACAATCCCCCCAAGAATAATGGCGGTAATTACCTGTAGGCCTAAACCAAAGTAGAGAGGGACCTCTCCGAGAATTTCAATATGGATAGTATTGGTCATTACATCTTCCTTGTATGTATTCAATCCTAGTCAATTTCCCAATATTGGCCTAAGTAACTCATTTTTAAGGCCATAGAAAATTGTAACCTATCTCTTTGTTCAAGTAAAATAATTGTCTAGATCGGCATGAAGTGAGTGATAGAACACCTTTCAATACGACCACTCATTCGGTTTTCACTGCTTTATAGGTAGACATTACACACCCTTACACAATTTAGTCGCCCCCATTCCAAATTATGCTAAGTAAATCATCACACACAATTTATTTGGGGGAAATTTTGAAAGTATTAAATCGAGTACTCATGGTACTGGCCCTACCTACAGTATTAGGACTTCAAGCACAGGCCAACACTTCTATTCACGAGCCCTATCCAATGGATCAAAATATGAAATCTATTGAAGAGGCCAAAACAAATACCAAAGCATTTGAAGCAAGAACCTATATCCTAGGAACTCTTGCTCCCACTCCAGTTATTGACTACGCCAAAAATACTCATATCGTCATTCCTGGCTCTGCTGTTGATAAAGAGTCAGATCAATTTTTTCAGTCGGCCTATCTACGCGCAAAAATGTATGAAAAGCTCTACCCTGCTCATCAAATCATTATCCTCTCTCAGCCGGAGGTTATTAAAGCAAGCAATGAAGAAGTATATGAGCGCTACAATGTAACCATTGTTCAAGAGAAAGAAGGAAAACTCACCGGTAACCGTCTCATCAATGAGCTCAATAAGTTTGAAAGAATTGAGTCAATTGACTTCTATGGGCATTCAAGTCCTTGGGCCATTAAGCTTGGAAAGAAAGATGCTGCCATGGGTGCAGAGGACTACGTCGCCAAACTTAAAGATAACTTTGTTCCCGGTGCGTATGCAACAATGAATGGCTGCAATGGTGGATTTAATATTGCTCCAGGACTTTCGAAGTATTGGAATATTCCAGTAAGTGGAGCTTTGACTGGAAGTCTTTTTGAACGTCTTCAAATTGATGGAAAATGGTATAAGAAAGCTGACCGTACTGATGGAAAGTGGGCAAAGGAAAATAACTTTAACTTCCTTGACCCTATCCATTGCTATGATGGTGGTTGTTGGAGAATGAAGCCTCAACGCAATAACTACTCGAGCTACTGGGGATATTTTAAAGAAGGTGGACTAAGTTTCTATAAATTCTTTTGTAACTACGATTCAAAAGATGGTGCTTGTGAAAAAGCGATGGCCAAAAGTCTACTCAGTTTCCCTGCCGCACAGAAAGTAACAAAAACACCTACTCGAGAAGTTTTTCAAGAAGTGGTATTTGACTACCTTTGTTCAACAGCAAAAGATCCAGGTTACTTTGAAACTTGTAAGGCTGGAATCCTTAAAGCGGTGGAGCGTGGAGATCTTGTCTACAAGGCCCATCCAGGAAATGCCCTCAAGTGTGACTTTAAAACGTGTAATGCAAAAGTCGTTTGTGGTTCACGCAGTCGCTTCTGTGGAGGGGGGCTAAAGACAGGATCTTGTCGTCTTGTCACTCAAGAAAATAAGAAACCACAAACGATTACGAAAGAGTACTTATCCTATATGAAAGGGTATGACCTACTCTTTAATGAATAAGAGCACTCACTTTTAAGAAGACTTAACTGTTACTTCGAGAAAGAATGGGCCTGCACCGCTAATAAAGCATAAGCGTAAGCACGGCCCATTGATAAGATGTTTCACTTTATGGCCAGGACCGTAACTTATTGTGGGAATGGCCATTTCAATATTAAAGCCCTTTTGATTCAACTTTGATTTAGCATAACCAAAAATCTGATTACAAATTTCTCCGGCACCATCACAGTTCTTATTATCGATATCTCCAATCCCTTCTCCGGTCATCTCTTTATAGAGATTCTTATATGTATCCCCTTCGAAACCAACGGCCATCGACCCCATAAAGAGATCACTATTCATATAAATAATGGAGGAAATATCACTCGCAATCTTGTCTTCAGGGTGCCTTACTGATTTTTCTTTTAACTCTGGAATCGTTCCACACAGGAGACCAAGAACATCAATAGTTCCATCGATGAAGGGGTTAATAAATTGAACCTCCATCTTTTGTTTTTGAGCCTTTTTTTTATTTTTATAGAGAACTTCATCAAGGTACTGAATTATTAAATCAATATTTACAGGTTTTGATAAAAAAGAAAGGTTTGGATTCGTCTTCGCTAAGGATTGAGTGGAATCGTCAATAAAACCAGAAAAAACAATCACCTTATCAGGCCTTAACTTTTCAGGTAGGCGACCAAGGTGTTTAACCACAGAGCTTCCTGATAAATTAGGCATACGCAAGTCTGTTATAACTACATCAAATTTTTGATTTTGGGCCTTTATAAGCCCCGCACTTCCATCTTCTGCCGTGACAATATTCACATCTTTATAATGGTCTTCAATCTCTAGCGTGAGATAATCCCTAACATCGGGTTCATCGTCTATGACAAGAATATGTTTGAGATTAAAGTTTGGTGTATTCATACAACCATTATCGGGGAAGTTGTTAGAATCATGAAGTAAATTATTTCTTTTTATCCATTTCCTTCAGCAGCTTCTCTTAGGATGTTTTGAATATGCTCCATTAGCTTCTCGGCCTTTTTCTTACTCATGGCATTCTTTAATACTCTGGTAAATATCTCGGGCTCCTTCTTATAAATATCTGTCAAAGGATCAACGAGGAAAAAGGCATCCTTATGCTCAAGTAGCTCTTTATAACTTCCTAAGAATCTTAAAAGAAACTTTTGATCCTTTGAAGACTCATAATAATCAACAGAACGTTTAATTGCCGTCAATAAGATAACCGTTTGCTTCTTAGAACCATTTTCAAAGGCCAATAAAATTTTATCTGGATTATAATTAGTCTCCTCTGCTTTAATAGCACTGGTGGCCAGAACAAATACGAAAAAAGAGATATATAATATTCTATTTATCATTATTCATCTCCACTACAAGGACCGGGAACATAAGCCGCTGCAAATCTTCTTTGATCACTATCTTTCTGATCTATAGGCTCACTTGAAACAAAATCACTTATGTATTCATTCTCCCCAGTCTTAACTTCAATATGCCCATGCTTAGGAGCTGAAGTTCCCTTTTGATTGGCCCTTTTCTGAGTCCATTCATAAATTAAAATAGATCCAACAGGGGCATCGCTACTCTTAGATATATTTATCTGACAAAATCCATTTTCCTTAAGCACACCTTGCTTATGGGCATCAATTGCTGATTCTGTGCCGAGATAGCCATTAACTAGCCCTGCTTCATTAAGTCCAATTTTAACATATTTCCAACATCGGCCAATGGAGTCGTTCTTTGCTTTTGAAGTTCTATTTCCATGGTGGTCTTCAGCACAAGCGGCCATGGAATAATCACTTTTCGAACATATGTTGCTGGCATTGTCTTTAAGTCTTGAAAATAATCCTTCCATCCCTTGTGCATAATTCTTATTGGGATCGAATTCATCTCCCTCTCCTGAAGAGTAGTCATCACCACTAGAGGCAGGTAAACGCTCATTATCTCTATCGCTATCATCTCGATCGTTCTGCTGTGCTGGCCTAGGACAAAAACCACGAGTGGGGCCTGAGAGAATATTGGACACGCCAAAAGGATTACTTTGATTCCATCCACTCAGTGTTCCACCAACTCCTTTTCCGTAGAACTTTCCAAAGACATCTCCGGCGACGACTTTCGAGCCCCCTTGATTAGGCATAGTGATTTGTGCGTAAGAAGAAACACTTCGTATGATAAAAAATAAAAGTAGAATGAAGCGCAAAGCGGCCAAATTCATCTCCTCAGGTACAGTAGCTTCAACAGCAATCCAATTCACTTATCGGCACTATCAATAAAAACCATAACATAGAGATGAAAAACAATGTAATTTTGGACACTTATGGCAAATTAAAATGCCATAAATAATGGACAATATAATATCAAAGAAGCAGAGAAAGAATGATCTTCCCCTGCCCCATAAGGCGACTAACCTTCGTCTTCGACTTTCTTCTTTTCGGTTTCAGCTTTCCATCCTCCACCGAGAGACTGATAAAGACGAACGTAGGAGTTTAGCTGTTCTTTCTTTATCTCTACAAGTTCCACTTGCGCTTCCAATGAGTCCCTCTGAGTCATTAATGCCTCAACGTAATCCACTCGCGCGGCCTTGAAGAGAACACCAGAGATTTCAGCAGACTCCGTCAATGCAGCAACCTGCTTCGACTTCAAAGTATAAATCTGTTCAAGGTTCACAACTTTAGAGAGTTGGTTCGCCACTTCAGTATAAGCATTTATGATGGTCTTCTCATATTCATATAGCTTTTCAAGCTGGAAGTTATTGGCCGAGTAGTAATCTGCCTTAATTCCCATTCGATTCAATAAGGGAGCTGTTAAGTTTGCAGCTGCATTATAGAAAACGGAGGTTGGAGAAATAAAGAGGTGTCGATTATTAAAGGACTCGTACCCTACTCCAGCTTCAATACTCAAAGAGGGATAAAAGCGGGCCTTGGCCACCTTTACACTGAGTCGTGCCGCTTCAAGCTCTAGTTCAGACCTTTTCACATCGGGTCTATTATTAAGTAGCTGCGATGGAATCCCTTTTGCTATTTTCTTGGGTTTCATACTTAGGAGTCTTGAGTTTCCGCGCTTAATTGGCTGAGGAAAGCGCCCTACCAGTAAATTGATCTGATTCTCTGTCTCCACAATCTTTTGCTTGATCTCAAATTGAGTCGCTTCATTCTTAAGAACTTCCGCCTCAAATCTTTTTACAGCAAGAGAAGTTACCTTGGCCGCCTTCTGTTGGGCTTCTACCAACTCTTGAGCTTCTTTCAAAATATCAATGTACTCACTTACGATGAAGTACTGCTGATCATAAGCAAGGAGTTCATAGTAGGAGTGAGCGATTTCTGAAACCAAGTGTGTAATCATGAACTTCTTTCCCTCAACAGTGGAGAGATACTCATAGAACGCAGACTTGGAGGCATTTCTTAACTTGCCCCAAATATCCACTTCCCAAGAAGCGTAGAGGCCCACAGAGCGATTTACAAGCTTCTCTGGAACATGAGGTACTTCTTCAGAGCCTTCTGTCATTTTATCACTGGCGCCCTGAGGAGTGTACTCTCCAACTTTCTCGACTCCAATTTCTGATCCAAAACCAACCCGGGGAATATACTCCCCCGTTCTGGCCATAATCTCATTTTGAGCAATGTAAATTTGCTGTTGCAGAATATTAAGCTCCTGACTATTGGTGAGGGCCTCTTGAATGAGCTCTTTTAAATTTACATCATCAAAGAACTTCTTCCATCCAACTTGAGAAGAAAGAAGATCTTTTTCCTTATCATCTTTAGCAGGATCGCCAAAGGCCGGAAAATCACCAGGAATTGATTTGACTGCGTCTTTCTGTCCCTCGACTTCAGGAAGAGAGGGAGCACAGCTTTGAAAAGTTAATGCTAAGATCAATAGCATTCCAATTGAGTTTGATTTCTTCATATGTCTATCCTCTATTCTTCTGTTAAAGGTATTTCGTGTTCATCTCTAATTAAAGACTTCCCTTTAGCAATACTACCAAAAATGAAGTACAGACCAGGGACAACAACAACACCAAAAATGGTACCAAAGAGCATTCCCCCCAAAGCGGAGGAACCAATGGTACGGTTTGCGATAGCACCTGGACCTGTTGCTACCACCAGTGGAATCAGACCTGCTATAAAAGCAAATGAAGTCATAAGAATAGGACGAAACCTAACCTTCGCTCCCTCAATAGCAGCTTCTAAAACACTCATTCCTTCTTGTTCTTTTTGACGAGCAAACTCAACGATAAGAACCGCGTTTTTACCAAGAAGCCCAACGAGCATAATCAGACCAACTTGAGCATAAATGTCGTTAGACAGTCCCATAACTTTTAACAAGAGAAATGATCCAAAAATCCCAGGAGGTAATGAGAACATAACGGCCAATGGAATGATGAAACTTTCATACTGAGCAGCAAGCACTAGATAAACGAACAATAAAACGACAAGAAAAATGTAGAGCGCTTCGTTCCCACGGGCAGCTTCATCATAAGAGAGCCCTTCCCAAGCGACATCGTATCCACGAGGAAGCATTTGTTTTCCAACTTCTTCAACTGCGTTGATGGCATCACCTGTCGTGTACCCCTTTGCAGGAACCGCTCTAATGGCCGCAGAACTGTAGAGGTTATAGCGAGCAATCTCATTAGGTCCCTGAGTCTTTCTCAGCTTCATAAAAGCGGAGTAAGGAACCATTTCACCCGCTTCATTCTTGGTGTAGAGATTTAAAACATCAGAAGGAAGCTTTCTAAACTTGGGGTCCGCTTGCGTATAGACTTTAAAGAAGCGACCAAATTTAATAAAGCCTTGTTCGTAAGTTGAACCAATCATGATGTTCAGGTTTTCCATGGCCTTACCAACAGAAACACCTTTTTGCATCGCTGCTTTAGCATCGACAACAAGTTCATATTGAGGAAAATTCGCGGCGTAAAAAGTAAAGATACCTGTCAATTCAGGACGCTCTCTCAACTTATCCATAAACTTGTCTGTAAGCTCGGCCAGTTTTTGATAGTCCGTCTCTGTTGTCTTATTGAGAAGACGAAAGGCAATCCCCCCTGCTGCACCAAAGCCAGGAACTGCAGGTGGTTCAAAGTACTCTATCACAGCACCAATTTCTTTAGTTTTCTCTTCGAGCTCCTCAATGATTTCATGAACACTTTGATGGCGCTCCCCCCAATCTTTAAGGTTAATCAAACAAGTCCCAGCGTTGGAACCACGACCCTCTGTTAGAATTTCATACCCTGCAAGAGCCGAAACCGAATCAATTCCTTCCACTTCTTCAGCAATCTTTTGTAGTTGCTTAGAGACTTTAAAGGTTTGCTCTAAAGTTGAACCAGGAGGTGTTTGAACAATGGCATAGATCATCGACTGATCTTCGTTAGGAATAAACCCAGAAGGTACTATCTTCGCCAGTCCAACAATCCCCAAAGAGAAAGCGACTAAAATGATAAAAGTAAGCCCTTTACGATGACTTACTTTACTCAAAACCGACATATAGTAATTCGTTCCCTTCTCAAAGTAGTTGTTGAAAACATCGAGTCCTTTTTGTATGGGGCCATGACTATGTTCCTCAAAAGCTGAATGCTTCTTCAAAATCATAGCACTCAAAACAGGAGTAAGGGTCAAGGCCACAAGACCTGAGAGAACAATCGAAGTCGCCATCGTAACAGAGAACTGTCTAAAGAAAACCCCAACCGGCCCCACCATGAAGGCCACAGGAACAAACACGGCCGTCATAAGCAATGTAATGGCAATAACCGCCCCACTGATTTCACCAAGAACTTCTTGAACAGCTTTATAGGGAGAAAGATCTTTCTCCTCCATCTTCGCATGCACGGCCTCCACTACAACGATAGCATCATCCACAACAATCCCAATGGCCAATACTAGAGCAAAGAGGGTCACCATGTTGATGGACATTCCCATCATTTGCATGAATACAAAGGCCCCAATCAAAGAGACTGGAACCGCAATGGTAGGAATCAAAGTCGAACGCCAGTCTCCAAGGAAAACGAAAACTACAATAGCAACCAGAACAAATGCTTCAAACAATGTGTGGATTACTTTTTCAATAGATGCATCAAGAAACTTGGAAACATCATAACTGATTTTGTATGTCATCCCTTCAGGAAAAAGAGGTCTTAGTTCTTCGAGTTTTTCCTTAACCTCCTCGATAACCTCTGTTGCGTTACTTCCGTAACTTTGTTTAAGAGTAATGGCCGCAGATGGATTCCCATCTACATTGGAGTAAATATTGTAAAACTCTGAATCGAGCTCCACTTTGGCAATATTTTTGAGGTAGAGGATTTCCCCTTCCGCATTCGCTCGAATAATAATGTTCTGATACTCTTCGGCCGTATTAAAACGACCTTTATAAGTAAGAACATATTCAAGAGACTGAGCTTCTTTACCTGAGCTTCGACCAATACGACCAGGACGCCCAATAAAACTTTGTTCTTGAACCGCCTCCATGACTTCTTCTGTGGAGACGTTATAGGCACGCATGCGATCAGGATTAAGCCAAATCCTCATGGCATATTGTCTAGCCCCAAGAATCTGAGCACTGGCTATCCCCTTTACCCTTTTAAGCTCGGGAATCATATTGATATTTGCGTAGTTAAAGAGAAACT
>JBFHGF010000033.1:0-14399 GCA_041583335.1 Bacteriovoracaceae bacterium | reverse complement strand
TATACGGTTTTATCCATGAGCGCTGGGAGAGTCTTGACAACACTTGAAGGTGAAGTACCTGAGTCAGTGGTGGCGTTTGAGGTCCATGGCGAGCGTATCTCGGTGCATCTTCCTTTTAGAATAATTGAAGGAAATAGAGGACTCGTTCAGTGGGATAATTGGTCCCTGAGCCTTACCCTTTATAGCAAGTGGATTGCAGGGCTTACTCTAGATCAAAAAGAAGCGATGATAGGAGAAGTTCTTCAATGGGAAGAAGGGGTTGAACAGGCCATCTATTCGGAAAGTGAAGTATCTGAAGCTGCAGAAGTTTATGATCTGGAAAAGTTGAAGGCCTCTTAACTTATAATTTTCTTGAGTGCCGCAAAACACTTCTTAAAGTGTCCCGATTCATAATGGGGCGCCATCTCTTTTAAAATTTCTTCTTGATCCTTTTCAAAGCGATTGATGATTGAGCGCATGACATAGTCGTGAGCAACAATAAATAGAGAGCTTAGGGGAGGAAGTTTTTGAAAGTTAATTCCCGTCGGAAAACCACTGCCATCAGGTCTTTCGTGATGATGGGCAATGATGTCTTCCACCTGCGGAAATTTCGTATTGATTTCTTTGACCATTTGAGCAGAGCGAAGGGGATGATTGTAGAAGTCACCTTTTTCCTCCTTGGTGAGACCAAGTTGATCTAGCTCTTCAAGGTTGGCATAGAAGAGGGAACTTTGTTTGGAGCTCTTTAAACTGGTATCTTGAAAAATGGCCGCAAAGGCGAGCTTCTCTTTAGAACTGTTGGTGCTCCACTCAAGTTCGTCACATAGAGCAGAGGTGATGTAAGTGATCAAAGTTGAAGCATTGGCCTGAAAACTTGCTCCCTTTTGTTTTTGATTAAAGATCTTGCTGAGGTTCTTAGATTGATTGATATGAGTAATCGCCGCTTGAACTACTTCCTCTGCCTTTTGTATGAGGTGGGGGGTGAGGCCCATGGAGGAGGCCATATTTTGAATAATCTTCTTCATGCGATAGCTCTGATCTTCAGGAGAGAGCTCATTGAGCTCATCAAACCAATGATCGCTATAAAGGAGGTTTTCTAAGAGGGGATAATCTCTACTTTCTAGATAGAGGTACTCATTATCTTTAGTATGGTATTTCTCTATAAAGGGTTCATCATATTTGGTGTTCTTGGTCAGGACTTTGACGTACTTCTTATCATTGATCTTTACATAGAGGTCAAAGGGCAGCTCCTCAAAGCGCCAAAGATAGAAAATTTTAATCTGGGCATAGGATCTCTCTCCTAATTGCTGGGAGAAATACTTTTGAAAAGGTTCAAGATTGAGAAGGGCCTCCTTGAAAAGCTTGGCCGGTTTACCTTCCTTGGTTCCTTTGTGAAGAAGTTTAGTGCCCGCAATGGTCTCCTCTTCGTTCTTATCGTTTTGTTGTCCTGCTTGATCCGTCATCGTAATGATGGGGATCTTTGAGTTAATCTGTTGAATATGATGGATAAGGGTCAATGCCGAGCCCGAATCCATATCAAGAGAGATAATAATGCTCTCAAAATAGGGATCACTTGAGTAGAGCAGTTGCGCTACTTTAAGGGAAGTGGCCTCCACGATATCAACATTTCTCAGTTGGTTCTCAAGGGTGGTGACTACAAATTGTCTAAAGGGGTCATTGTCTTCTACAATTAAAATTCGCATACTTACCTATTTTATCTCCAATCTCCATTTCACACTAGAAATAGTTTACTTTGCTATTTGTGCCATATGAGAAGGAAATGGCCGATTTTGGATACCTAAAATCAGGAAGATAAGATGGTAAATGATTGAAAATTCATGTATAAATCTCTGACAGGGGCCGTAATTAATACAGGTTTTGTTGTGACGCGTAACGAAAAAAGGTATTTTAATTACGTATTGTATGTGAGGTGGGTACTAGCCCACCCCGCCCAGTGGTCAACTGATCATTTAAGATGAGGCCATTGGGGTAATATTGGAGGAAGCATGTTTAATATTGGTGATTATGCAGTATGTCCCGGACACGGTGTAGGACAGGTTGTCGACATTGAAGAGCGTGAGCTCGGACAGTGTACGACTAAGTTTTATATCGTTAAGGTTATGGCCAATGGTATGAAAGTCATGGTTCCCACAACATCAGTGGATGGAATTCGTCCTCTTGTTTCTGAACAAGAAGTAGAGGGAGTTTTTGGATTGTTGAAAGATCACGATGTAGAAGTGGATAACTCAACTTGGAACAGAAGATATAGAGAGTATATGCTAAAACTTAAGACAGGTTCTCTATTTGAGATCGCTGAAGTTCTAAGAGCGCTCTTTCTTCTGAAAGAGAAGAAGAACCTAAGTTTTGGTGAAAAGAAAATGCTTGATCAGTGCAAAGACCTAATCGCTCAAGAAATTTCAATTACAGGTGGTGTTGAAACCAATGCTGTTATTGAAAATATTGAGAATTGTTTTTCTAGTACTGCTCAATAATCAAAATTCAGCTAATCATTGTACAACGTAAAAGGGACCCGAAAAGGGTCCCTTTTTTGTGCTTAATCCTTTAGAATGAGTCTATGACAGATCGCTTTGAACTCGTATCCAAATTTGCTCCCATGGGTGACCAGCCCGAGGCCATTAAGTCGCTTGTGAACCACTTTAAGGAGGGGCGCAAGGAACAGACGCTTCTTGGAGTGACCGGTTCTGGTAAGACTTTTACCATGGCCAACGTGATTCAAAACTTGGGAAAGAAGACCCTTATTTTGGCCCATAATAAGACTCTGGCTGCCCAGCTCTATGCTGAGTTTAAAGAGTTCTTTCCCCATAATGCGGTCGAATACTTTGTTTCTTATTATGACTATTATCAGCCAGAGGCCTATGTTCCGGGGACCGATACTTATATCGAAAAAGACTCCTCGGTAAATGATGAGATCGATAAATTGCGCCACTCGGCCACACGGAGTCTCTTAGAGCGAGATGATGTTATCGTGGTCTCTTCGGTAAGTTGTATTTACGGGATTGGTTCTCCTGATGAATACTCCGGTCAAAGGATCACTCTCTTTGTGGGCGATCAAGTGGATCGAGATGACTTTCTAAAGAAATTGGTTTCCATTCAGTATGAACGCAATGATGTGGATTTTTCTCGTGGTTGCTTTCGTGTGCGCGGAGATATTGTGGAGGTCTTTCCTAGCTATGAAGATGCCGATGTGATTCGCATTGAATTCTTCGATGATGAGGTGGACTCTATTTCTATTGTCGATCCTTTGCGGGGGCGTGTTTTGATGGCCTTGCAAAAGGTGAGTATCTATCCTAAGTCCCACTATGTGGTTAGTAGCGACCGTCTAGAAAAAGCAGTGGAGACAATCAAACTTGAATTACGAGAGCGCCTCAATGAATTAGAGGCCCAGGAAAAATTAGTCGAGCGCCAGCGGCTTGAGCAACGAACCTTACTTGACCTTGAAATGCTTGAAGAGATGGGCTTTTGTTCAGGAATTGAAAACTACTCACGCCATTTAACCGGCGCGAATGAAGGGGAACCACCACCAACGCTTATCGACTTCTTTTATAAAGATTTTCTGATGATCATCGACGAATCCCATATCACGGTTTCTCAGGTGGGAGGAATGTATCGAGGGGATCGCAGTAGGAAAGAAAACCTGGTGAACTTTGGTTTTCGCTTACCTTCGGCCTTGGACAATAGGCCCCTTAAGTTCCATGAATTTGAAGAAAAACTTGATCAAGTGCTCTATGTTTCCGCGACTCCTGGTAATTATGAACTCGAGCATACTCATGGAGAGTATGTGGAGCAGATTATTCGTCCAACAGGATTACTTGATCCCGTTGTTGAAGTTAGAAATGCTAAAGATCAAGTGGATGATATTTTGGTAGAGGCCAAAAAGGTGATTGCTGCAGGCTTTCGCGTGTTAATTACCACTTTAACCAAGAAGCTAGCGGAAGAACTTACGAATTACTTTACAGGTATTGGGATGAAAATTCGTTACCTCCACAGTGATATCGATACCCTTGAGCGTATGGAGATCTTAAGGGACCTTAGGCTAGGGGAGTTTGATATATTAGTGGGCATTAACTTACTGAGAGAAGGTCTCGACTTACCCGAAGTGGCCTTGGTGGGAATTCTCGATGCGGATAAGGAAGGCTTCCTGCGCTCTGAGCGCTCCCTCATTCAAACGATTGGAAGGGCGGCCAGAAACTCTGAAGGTCGAGTAATCCTCTACGCCTATAAGAATACTAAGTCTATGAATAAGGCCATCGCAGAGACGACTCGACGTCGTGAGATTCAAATCGCCTATAATGCTGAACATGGCATTACGCCAAAAACCATTGTCAAAGATGTCTCCGGTGGAGTTATTGAAACCCTACGAGGAACCAAAGGGAATAGTAAGAAGAAGAAAGGCAAAATTGAAAAGCAAACCCTTTCTCCTGCGGCCATTGATCAGAAAATTGATGAACTTAAAAAAGAGATGAAACTTCAGGCCAAAGACCTCAACTTTGAAGAGGCCGCGCGAATTCGCGACGAGATTAAGCAATTAAATGAAGCGAGACTATTATTCTAAGGTCGTTTCTTCCCAAGATCGCGTAAATTATCTAAATTTGGTAAACTAGCAGCATGAAATCAATTTCTGTTGCTCTATTTATTACGCTCTCGATTATAGGAACACAGCTCTTCGCCTATGAGAGTCCTGATGCTTTTATCGTGAAAGTATACGATGAAAAAGTTCGGGTACTGAGCCCCGTTAAATTTGATCCTCATCTAAGCGTAATCATCGAAAATAAAACTCTTGTCAACCTCAAGGCAAAGGTCATTACAGAGTCTGAAAGTAATGTGGAATTTATATCTCTTAAGGCCGGAAAATCAACCAGCGTAAGACTTAAGAATTTGGATAAGGAAAAAGTATTCTTTATCCCCCTGTCACCACCCTTGCAGAGGGTAGAACTTAAATTAGGAAGTAAACCTTATGAGATTCCTCCGCGGTCATAAGGCCCATAAAACCATTATTGTGATTTCAGATATCCACCTCGGTGCAGGTGCCTATGTTAATGGCATGAGAAATTTTCTCGAAGATTTTCACTATGACGAAGAGATGGTGGAGTTTATTGAGTACTACAGTTCAGGTGAGTATGAAAAGAAAGATGTGGAGCTGGTCATTAATGGTGACCTCTTTGATCTACTCGCCGTTCCCTTTGTCGAGTACTTTGACGATGAATTTTGGTCTGAAGAAGCGGCGCTTGAAAAATTAAAATTAATTATTAAGGCCCATCCGGAAGTGATGGATGCCTTCAAGCACTTTCTTAAAAAGAAGAATAAGCGCATCGTCTTTATCATTGGTAATCACGATGGTGAGTTGGTACTTAAAAAGCTTCAAGACTATCTCTTGGAGCAGTTTCCTGAAGATATTCGCGAACGCTTTGTCATCAAGGCGGATGAAGGGGACTATATCCCACATGATGGAGTGTTGATTCGCCATGGTCATGAATATGAAATAGCCCATACTTTTCATTTGAAAGAATCGGTAGTGGCCGATCAAGAGGGAAGGCGCTTCTTTATTCCGCCATGGGGCTCATACTATGTCACTCGTGTGATTAATAAATTCAAAGAAGAGCGTGGTCATATCAATGCGGTAAGGCCCATCAAGAAGGCCATGATCAATGGACTGATCTACGATACTTTCTTTACCATGAGATTCCTGCTCGCCAATACATTCTATTTTATGATGGTGCGCTTTATCTATATTTTTAAGCAAGAGAAGTCATTCAAGGATATTGTTAACCACTCCCTAGGAGAGCTCGAACTTTTTAGAGATTATGAAGAGCTCACCCGTGACTTCTTTGCAGAAAATGAACAGTACCATTGTCTAATTGTAGGTCATACCCACGAGCCTATTCATAGAACTTATATTGATGGTACAACATTTATAAACACGGGCACGTGGACGGATATGTATCACCTTGATCATGGCAAAGGAAATTCAACTCTGACCTATGCTCAAATCGATTACTTCGATAAAGAAGAGAAACCTGAAATTTCCCTTCGCTCTTGGAAGGGGATGAGAAAGCTTCCCTTTGATGAGATCTAGGCCTGCGCTATTTTTGATTATAGATTTTAGCGAGCTTTTCAGTAACGGTATTGGCCGAAAAAGGGCGAACCATAACGTTATTGACCCCATTTTTTACCGCAATAATGACATTTTGCTGAGCGGCTTCGCCAGTGATCATTAGGAACTTGGTCCCTTTGTACTTTTCAGAACTTCTCACTTTTTGAAGTAACTCAAGACCTGAAATTTTAGGAAGGTCCCAATCGGCAACAATGAGTTCTACTGCCGGATCAGCTTCTTCCATTTTATTCCATGCATTCTCGCCATCGATGGCCTCGATGACATTCTTAAATCCAAGACTGGTAAAAACTTTCTTTAGAGATTGGCGATTGGTTGCAGCCGCATCTACTAAAAGGATTTTCATACTTGCTTTTAAGGCCATAGCTAAAACCTCATGCTCTCTTGATTTTGTTATGCAACTTTTTGCGTAGTCGTGTTGTTGTCCAGTAAGTATATCAAACTTTCATAAATCGTGTCACCAAAATCTAATTCAAGACCGGGACTTAAGTTCTTCTCTTTTATATTGGTAAGGACTGTTCTTAAGTGAACAGGACTGCCTGTAATTCTTCCACTCATATATTCGATGACGTGGGCCGAAGCACCCAGAACCAGAGCGAGCGGTTCAATATATTGGCCTTGCTTATACTCAGGATAGCCAGAGCCGTTAAAGCGCTCGTGGTGTTGATAGAGAACTCTATTGCAACGCTCACTTATAATGAGTTCGGCTTTTCTTATTAAGTGTTGAGCAAGACCAGGATGCTTCTTATATTCATTTCTCTGAATAGGTGAGAGCTGCATTTGTGGTTTTTGGGTGTAAAGGAGATCCATTTGAGTATGACCGATATGGGCCAAGAATGCAGCACAGAGAATATCTCCTAGTGCTTGATGATCTTCCATTCCACAGCCCTTGGCCAAGAGGAAACTAAAGGCCACAATACGGTTGGTATGATTATCTTCGAGCAATAGATTTTCCGCTAAGAAAATGGCAAGGCTCACGGTATGAGAAATCGTAAAACTAAATGTCATGACCTCATTTCTGGTCTGCTCAATAAGAGGAAGCCAATTATCCGATTCACTCGCCGCGGCCAAGGCTTCTTTGAAATGAAACTTTGGTTTATGAAGCTGTTCTTTTTCCCACTGCTCTTTTCGTTTTCTGTGTTCGATAATCAATTCATGTTCTTCTGGAATGTGAAGGTCGGGAATTTGTTCTTCTTTAAGATTCATCGTATGCAAAAAGGTTTTCTTCTGGTTACTCGCTACTGATACCTCGCCACCTTTGTCTGCAATATACATGAGGAATTGGTATTTATCTCTGGTCAGTGGGGAGTTCGCATGAAGAAAGAGGGTATAGGTCTTATTAATGGGGTGAAAGACATAGAGGTGAAAGGGATAGGTGTATTCCTTATCCGTGGGTAAGAGCTGAATATCAATATTGAAGTACGCCTTTTCCATATTTCCTAACTTGCCTTCTTTCCAAACCACTTCTTAAAAAAGCCTTTGGCCCCTGTGGGGGCCTGCGGTTCAATAATTGTTTTTGCTCTTTGTTCGCCTTGACCTCGTACACTGTGGTACTCAGTGAGTATCGGCGCCCTAAGAGACTCTAGTGCCACTTCTAGCGCACCAGACTTGGACTCTACAAAATCTTCCTTCGGCGTAAAAATGGCCAGCCCCAAGAGGGAAACCCCTTCATAGAAGGGAAAAATAAATTCATTATCTTCTTCTTGAAAGGTGTGGTCGCGCCACTTTGGTGTTTGGCAGCTCTGCCATTGTGACAGACGTCCTTCCCATTTGTCCTTCCAGTCATTTTGTAAGGCCAAGGCCTGCATGCGATACTCCTGATCTTCCTCTTCAAATTCTTTCATGAGAAGCTTGAATTCTTGTTTATCCAGTGCATCTTCTTCTTTTGGTTTTACTGGGGCGATACCCAGTTGACTTACGACGGCCCCCATATGGATTAATTCGAGATCTTTCTTCTTGTCCACAAGATAAAGGGTGAGGTCACCTTTGAAGAGGTGGTCTAGTTTCATCGAAATATAATTATAGATTGCACTCTGATGGATATTATCGGTTTGATAGAAATTAAGAACCTCAATGACCGTCTCTATCCCTTTGGAGTCGGGGAGGAAGACCTGATGGGATTCTTCTTCATCGGCCGCCAGGGCCTGAATTTCTTCATACTCCATGGCCTCTAGAGTACCGGTGGGAGAGAGGACTGTTTTGGTAAAGGTTTTGACTTGGGCCACTTGTTCAAATTCCCCATAGTCCTTCTTTTTCTTGGGTGTATGGCCTAGATCCATACCTTCAAATTCTTTTTTGAGCTGAGCATAGTCGATGGTCTGCTCACTTAGATCTTCCGACGCATAAGAGATTTCATTTTCTTTCTTACTGGCCTGGAAGTCCTGTTCGGCCACACCGGCCTTTTCCCAGTTGCTATCCCAGCTCCCTTCGTTATGTTTGATACCTTCTCTACTATCGTAGTGGGTCTTTATTTGATCGGCGCGAGCATTGGATTTATTGTACCGATCTTTACTGTGCTGAGTATGGGCAGAGTGACCTTTGCCAAAACCACCCGTTTCTTCTTCTTGATAGCTAGAGCGAGCACGCTCATAACCTTCACCTTCTTTTTTAGAGGCAGGGTCTTTGGAGTGCGGCTCATCATCATAGAGATTGAGCAATGCCTCTTTCTTTTCAGGACCCCTATTTTCGGGATATTCTTTTTCTCCGAGCAAGGGATCTTTTTGATTTTCATCATCATAGAGGTCAAGGGAGGCTTGTTGCTTGCGTTTTCTCTCTTTTTCTTTTTCGCCCTTCTCGTCTTTATAAAGATCTTCATCATTATCTATATCTAGGTTCTTGCGTGCCTTTCCACCTCTGAGGTATCCATCGATATCGTCAACCTTCTTGGGACCAATATCGTCTTCTTCGTGTTCATCTATGATAGCTAGTTGAGTGGACTTTTCTTTAGTGATGGAATCTTGCTCGTCTTCTTCGCGCCTGATTTCCTTATCTTCTTTTTCATCGATAATATTGAGTTTGGGACTTTGAGTGATTTCATCCTGATCATCTTCTTCGATATCTAGGGAAGCAGACTTTTTCTCTGGAGAAATATCTTCAGGTACCTCTTCTTTATCGAGATACTCTTTTTGTTCATCATCCTCAATATTTAAAGTAGGGGATGATTTGCCTTTTAGATTTTCATAATGGTCTGCATCTCGTTCTTGGGTAATCTCTTCTTCATCATCTTCTATGTCGAGATGATTATTATTCACGTTACCTTTATAATGTCCTCCGAGATCTTCGGACTCTCGATTTGATGCATCTCTATTTGCTTCTTCTTCTTCTTCAATATTAAGCCGGGGGGATTTGGCCTTTTCTTCCGCTTCTTGCGATTCTAAGATTTGATCACGTTGCTTCTTATTATAGTCTTCTTCAACTTCTAAGGTGACTTGTCTTTTTATGGACTCAAGATCTTCCTCTATTATGGGAAGTTCTAATTTATCTCGCTTGGCCTCGGGGGTATCTTCTTGTGCTTCTTGCTTATCTAGTTTCCCTTTGTAGTGTCCTTCAATGATTTCTTCTTGATAGCCCTTTTTCTTCTGAGTATCTTCTTCATCTTCAAGCGCTACTTCTTGTCTTTTTTGCTTTCCTCTATAGAATCCATCGATGGTTTCCTCTTGGGCCATTTTCTTCTTAGGTTTGCTATAGTCCTCTAGTGTTTCTTCTTTTACTTCTTTTTTATCTCTTTGCGCTCTCTCTTCAGGTTCTTCATCAAGGATCACACCTTTTTCTGCACGCATTTTAGAGAGGGTATCTATGGCCTCGGTAGAAGTCTCTTCGCCAAATTTCTTTTGCATTTCCCCATCATGTTCATCCTTTTCTGCTGAGATTGAACGCAATTGTAAGCGAACTTTATAAAGTAGTGTTTTGGGGTTTACCGGCTCAACAATACATTCTGTTAAACCAACCTTCATAAATTTATCTAGCGTTTTACGTGGAATGGGCTTGGGGGTGAGCAGTAGAGTCTTTGTTTGGAACTTTTTAATATAACGACGATTTGACTGTAGGGTAACGGCACAAGTTTTGGGACTTGCTGTCAGGATAACGGCCTGACCAATCGTGGGAATAAGTTGCGAGGCCTCCTCAACGGATTCCACATCATATATTTCAATACCTTCGGACTCAGAATTTTCTTCAAGTACTTCTTTTAGCTTTTTTAAGGTTTGCGACAGTGGCTCTAAGAAAATCAGAGGTTTGTTATTCTCACTCATACACCCTTTTTATCGGCATATAAGGTGATTTCCTTAGAATAAATGATGAGTATTTAAAGATATAAACATAGTATTTTACTCCGTTAAAAAAAGTGAGAATAGTGCATTTTTTTTCTAAAGCTCCACGGAAATGTTCCGAAATTGTACTTGATTGCAAGGAGCAATCTTTATTTTTGAAACATTCTATTTGAGAGCAGTATGCTCATTTTTCCTCAAGGTTAGGGATTAAGCACCAAGGAGACGGCGCCGGAAAGACAAGGAGGATCTAATGGGTTTACGCATTAACACCAACACGACGTCTCTCTCTGCACAGAGAACCCTAGGCGTTAACAATGACAAGCAAGCACAAACACTAGGTAAGCTATCTTCAGGTACAAGAATTGTACGTTCTGCTGATGATGCAGCTGGATTAGCTATTAGTGAAAAGTTGAAAGCTACTATTCGTGGTCAAGCGCAAGCTGAAAGAAACGCGAATGATGGTATTTCAATGATTCAAACTGCAGAAGGTGGTTTGAGTGAAATTGGAAATATTTTGATCAGAATGAGAGAACTTTCCGTTCAGGCCGCTTCAGATACTGTAGGGGATAATGAAAGAGGATTTTCAGATCTCGAATATCAAAACCTTAAGCAAGAAATCGAGCGTATTTCACAAGTAACAGAATTCAACGGTAAGAAACTTCTTAACGGTGAAGGAGATACTTATGATTTCCAGATTGGTATCAACAACGACGATTTCCAAGACCGTATTCAATTTGATACGCAAATGCTAAATAGTTCAGTCGACAGCCTTGGTGTTGCCGAACTAGGTGTTACTTCTAAGCAAGATGCTCAATCAGCACTGGCTTCACTTGACACTGCCATTCAAAACGTATCAGGACAGAGAGCGGAACTTGGGGCGAAGCAGAACAGATTAACTTCTACCGTTCAAAACTTACAAGTAAGTAACGAAAACTTGAGCGCTGCTAACTCTCGTATTAGAGATACTGACTATGTCGCTGAAACAGCACAGAATGCTAAACTTAACATTCTTAATGCTGCTGGTACTTCAGTGCTTGCACAATCAAATGCTCAAGGTCAAAACGCACTCAAGCTTATTGGTTAATTCCAGTAACATACCCTGAGATATTTAAAGGATCGAGAAACCCCCGGAATCGGGGGTTCTTATTTTAAGAAAACAGCAAAGCTGTTTTCTTAAAATACCCAGGGAGATATGGCCGAAAGGCCTTATCGAGTCGGGTTATAGGAAGAATCTAAAATTCCAAGAAAGAGGGAGCAGGAGAAGGGACTTATCTGCGAAGCAGATATTGGACCTGAGCCGCCCGCGACCGAACGTAAAAACAGCAGAGCTGTTTTCTTAAAATACCCAGAGAGATATGGCCGAAAGGCCTTATCGAGTCGGGTTATAGGAAGAATCTAACAATTTTCCCAAGACAACCCTGCCTTTCAAAGTATATCCTTAAGTAAATTTCAAAAAAATAGGATTGCTTATGAAGAATTTACCTCTATTGCTGTTATTCATGACCGCCCTAACGAGCTGCGCTTCTCATGATTTGATTCTCAAAAAAGAGAAACTTACTCCCTTTAAGCAGTTCTCTAGGGTGACCAAGGTTGCTACTGATGGTTTTTCCATTCATGTAGAGAAGTTTGTCGATAAGAGAGAAAAGCGTGAATCGGTTGGTGAGGGGATCACCGGATTTTTTAGCGAGTTGACCCCCATTCAATTTGAAGATTCTCTGGAGTCTTTTGTGTTGGCCCAAATGAAGAGTGGATTGAAGGAGCGTGGCTTTTCTGTCTCTAGTGTTACTGGGGGAGATTTTGATCTGAAAGGGGAGATTGAAGAGTTTTGGATTGAAGAAACGACAGTGGGGCTTGGCCCGGAGGAAGCTGAGTGTAGAGTGAAGATGAATCTTGCTCTCTGGGATCGAGTGAAGAGCACGCCTCTTTGGAATGGATCTTTCCGTGTTAAACTCAACTCAGGTGGAAAAATGTGGGATGGTGGAGAGAAGTTTGCTCCAACAGTTGCTTCCTGTATGAATGAAGTTCTGGAACAGCTTATTCGTAAGAAGAACTTTCAAGAGGCCACGGGAATCAGAGTTTTGAATTAGTGGCCTCTAAGTATTTCTTGTTCATCTTTTGAAATAGCTTAATTTTTTTCATTTCTTTTATTATTTTATTAAGCTCTTTTTCAAAAATTGATCCTTTATACTTTATGTGAAGCGCTGGTTTTAGCTCATCTTGAGCGAGAACTTCCTCTAAAATCCGCACACGATGAGCTTTTAGGTCAAAGAGCTGAATTTCTCCGATGCTAGAGGAGAGAAAGAGATGGATTCTCTTTTTGTGAAGTAGAGTTAAGAGTTGCTGATAGTTTTGAGCATGAAGGCAATGATATTTGCGAGCGATCTTCAAGCTGAAAATATCATCTTTAATATTTCCAACGATCATATTTTCTTTTGAGATATCTGAAATCTTCTTTATCGGTGAGCCTTCAGGGACGATCACTCTAATTTGTATCTTAGTAACCGCACTATCGATGAGGTAGATATTTTTAAAGTGATGGCCATTAAAAATATCTTGGGTTCTTCCAATATGTCCATCAATCTCACCTTTTTCGATGAGATAAAGGGAGCGTAGAAAGGGGATATCGATCAAGTTGATTTGATAACCTATTTTCTTCAAGTGCTTGTTGACTTCTTTAAAGTAACTCTCGGCAAAGAGGGCGGATTTCTTTGATGCTGTCTTTGCTAAATGGATAATAGTAGGCTTTTTCGTGGTGTCAACGGCATGAGGTGTTGTACTCTGAGCACATACAAGGAGAGCTGTAGTCAGATAAATTATGCATTTTACTTTCATTGCGATCGCTTTGGGAGGCCATGGCACTGTGCTTATGGCCTCGTTGGTTAGTGGCATTTATGGTGGTTATTTGTTGGAGGAGTTGTTTTGACGATTGGAGTTCCTTTGTCCTTTCCTTATTTTTTGCCTTTGTGCCTTTCGTTCTAGTCTTTTTTCTACTTTCCTTTCTGTACGTTTTTCTTTTCTTGCTTCTTGGTTTTCTTTGCGGGTGGCCTGTTTCTGTTCTTGTCTTTGTTGACGATACTTTTTAGCTTCTTCTGCGCTCATATTTCTGAGACGCTTTTGAACTTCGGCCCTAAATATTCTTCTTTCAGCTTCACTGACATTTTGCATGGTACCTCTCATGCTCATAAGCTGTTCTGTAGACATAGAGCTATAGTCCGCTGCATAGATGGTTAGTCCGCAAAGTAATAGGGATGCGCAAATTATTTTTTTCATTTCTTACCTCCGATTTATGAGAAAAATCTTATTAAAGTATATTTATATACGGTGACTTTAAGGAGTACTTTTATTAGTTTTTTTCTATGATAAAGATTTGTTTTTTATTATTTTTTCTTATGTCGAATTTGTCATACGCGCAAGTTGATATGAATGGTAGTGTGGTGATTGGCCATACGGATAATGCTCATCTTGTTAAGTATAATCCGCAAAGTGACCAATTCATCACTGGAGTTTTAGGGGGAAGTCTTAAATCAAATGAGCATGAACTCTTTCTCGATGTCGAGCTCATTGAGTATGAAAATAATGTGACCTTAAATTCAAATGGTCTTTCCCTTGAGTATGATTATTTAATCAATAACAACGATAATCAAAACGAAAATCAAATCCTCGTTGGAGTTGATTTATTTTACACTAACTACAATAGCGAGGGGGCGCTCTCTATCGACGAGAGCTTTGATCACTTAGGAGGATCACTCTTCTATGATTCCTTTACCCTAATCGATGAAGAGGACTCGTGGAGTTTTACCCCAGAGCTATCCTATACACACTTCACCCAAATCAATAGAGACGATTTGGATTTGCGGCTGATGGGCTCTTGTGAACAAAGCTACTTCTCTTTCTTAGGGGAACTTATGTGGCGTAATTCATCGCAGAAGTATTTCTCCCATTATTCCGCCATGTTCTCAGTCGCTTATAGATATAAAATTACAGAGGCAATGACTTTTAAAGTGAGAGGAAGTTATCGCTAC
>JBFHGF010000032.1:0-14652 GCA_041583335.1 Bacteriovoracaceae bacterium | reverse complement strand
GAAACTTCTCAAAGTTCCAAGCAATCTCATTTCCACCTTGAATAAGTTTTTTAATCAGGTCAGACTTCTCCGTGCCTTTAACTACTGTTTTATTGGCAATGGGAAAAGTCGCGCCATACTTAAGTCGACAGAAGTCTGCGACTTCCTTATTTCCTTCAGGGGTCTGCCCGCCAAAGTCATTAGAGGGTATCCCAACAATGGTGAAGCCTTCACTCTTAAACTTCTGATAGAGCTTCTCTAGGTCATCCAACTGCCCGGTATAACCGCAGCGTGTAGCTATATTAACCACCATAAAGGGTTTTCCTTTGAAGCTAGATAGTGCAAGCTCTTTGCCATTGGTAAGCTTTACTTTGTAATCATAGAGCTCGTGATGTTTGGCCATGGATAAAGTTGTAGCGCATGCGAAAGCAATAATCATAAATAAAATCTTTTTCATACAAACCTCTATGTTGAGACAAACAACCTTTTGTTTGACTTATCAAACTCTCCCTCTTAAAACGATATAAATCCAATCTTAATTAAAGGTGAGCATTATGCGTCATTCATTATTTGCATTTATTATCTTGAACCTCATGGCCAATGGCAATGCCCAAGAAGTAGACAGTACAGTTAAGGGCGACGACGTTATTGTAACGGCCCGTAAAAAGAAAGAAAAAATCGAAGATATCCCCTTCAGTATTCGCCAGTTTGATGAAACCGAAATTGAAGATTCTGGAATTGAGTCCATTCGCGATGTGGCCGACCTAACTCCAAACGTTACCATTGTAGGAAGTACTTCTCCTCGCTATATTTCTCCTTATATTAGAGGTCAAGGAAATGAAGATTTTAACCTCCCAGAAGAAATCTCCGTGGGATTCTATCTCGACGGTGTTCCTCTTCCACGCTTTGCTTTTGATAACGAGCTAATTGATATTCAATCAGTTGAAGTTTTAAGAGGTCCACAAGGAACTCTCTACGGACGTAATAGCCAGGCGGGATCCATCAATATTAATACCAAAGATCCCAACCAAAATGATGGGCACCGTATATCTGCTGAAGTTGGTAATCTCGACAAGAGGGCCGTATCAGGAGTCACCAACTTTGCCTTGGCCGATGGAAAAATCCAAAACCGTTTTGGTGTAAAGTATAAGAAAATTGGTGGCTATATCCAAGATGTTCTTCAAAACAAAGATTTTGGAGACTCTGAAGTAAAGGGCTTCAACAACACGATGCTCTTTACTCCATCTGAAACTTTGAAAGTCGCTTTTAAAGTTGGTGCTCAAAAAGAAAATGGTAACGATCCTTTCTTCGTTCAAAGGGGAACACAAGGCTATCCAAAAACGGGTCACGATATTTCTCCCAATTACAAAATGAACTTGATTACCACTTCATTAAAAGCAGAAAAGGATCTGGGAAAGCTTCTCCTTACAGGAATCGCGGCCTTCAACTACTATGACTTCAAAGTTAAATATGACGAAGCTGATAAGTTTTCAGGGTCCAATGTTCTCACAGGTGTTTATTCTTCTTACCTCGACAATCCAAACTACTTCTATCGCGATCTCGATGAGTCACAAAGGCAGTACTTTGCTGAACTAAGGCTTAATAATAAGAGCACTGATCTCGCTTGGACCGCCGGGCTTAACTACAACAAAAGTACTTATAATCTAATTAGTGATGTAAATACCATCACAACCTCTATTCAGGATATCTATCAAGATATTCGCTTAGATACTGATTCTTTTTCGGCCTTCTCCGAAGCGACAAAGCAATTACCGGCCAATTTTGAATTCACTCTGGGCGCTCGACTTATGCATGATGTGAAAAAGTTTGAGTCTTCTCATGCTTCTACTTCTTTGGCGAGTTATGCTCAAAAGAGTGAAGTTGACTACACAGACTACACGGCCCGTGCCTCCATTGCCCATAAAACGACAAAGTCCCTTAATACGTATTTTACCTTTGCTCGTGGATATCAGTCGGGAGGGTTTGCTTCTTATCAGGCCAACAACTACCGAGGAACAGCAACTGATCAAACTCCATATGGTGCCTCTTCATCTCTAACCTATGAACTGGGAATGAAAGGGTCCTTCTTAGACAAGAAGCTTCGTATCAATACCGCTCTTTTCTATAACGACATTAAAGATAAGCAAGTGCGTGTTCGTGTAAACAATATTACAGAATACAAGAACGTTGACACTAATGTTTACGGTGCAGAGATTGAAACAAAATACAAAGTAACGAGCGATTTAGAAACGGGAATCAATTTGGGTTACACCAATTCAAAATTTGCTGAAGCCGTTGATGGAAGCTCCACTCTCGCCAAAGGAGCACGAGTACAGAATGTTCCCTACTGGATGGGAAGTGCCCACTCACAATACGCACGCTACTTTAATTCTCTAGGTGGTATGTTCATCTTCAGAGCAACCTATAAATACATGGGTAATCGTTTTGGAGATAACCTCAATCGCGTTCGTATGAGTAGCTATGGTCTATGGAGCTTTAGAGCGACCCTAGACTGGGAAAAATACAGTGTAACGGCCTATATCGATTATGCTTTTGATAAGTCTTACGAGAGTCAGGCCTATTACTACACCTCCTTACGTACAGAAGTATCTATCCCTGGAACTCCGCAACTCTACGGAATTAAGGGTACTTTACGCTTCTAGTCTAAGCGGCCTACAAAGATTTAACATTATAAAGGCTTAAAACCTCTTTAAATTCAATCATAACGGTGAGATTGTAGAATCTAGTTCTACAATCTCATTTCTATTTTTAAGGGAAGAAACATGAAGACATTTTTATCTTTAATCAAGTTTACTTTGCTCTCCCTTCTTATCGCTTCCTGTGCTCACAAGTATACAGAAAAAGAAGTTAAAGAAGAGAGCGCCAAACTCAACAAGTTCTTTGAAGAAACTTTCAACGAGAACATGATGAGATCACCAACATGGCAAACCTACGTTGGCCTAAAATCAAACTATGACAAACTCGGCGATGAAACTGAAGCTTTTGAAGAAGAGAGCATCGAAATTCTTAAAAAGCATCTTAAAAAAATCAAAAGCTTTGACTACGATGCCCTCGATAAGCAATCAAAGATCAGCTATGACCTCTTCGTAGAAAATGGAGAAAGCTGGTTAGAAAGTCATAAGAAATGGCGCTACCACCATTTCTCTCTTAACCAAATGTTTGGTTACCACTCTGGAACAGTCTCTTTTATGATCAATATGCATAAAGTAGACAGTAAGAGTGATGCTGAAGCCTATATCTCTCGCTTAAAAGAAATCAAAAGAGTTTTTGACGAGAGAATGGTTTATAATCGTAAACAAAGAGACCTAGGTATCTTTGCTCCAGACTTTACCTATGCTCACGTGATTGATGCTTCTCAAAATATCATTACGGGTAAGCCTTTCACAAAATCGAAAAAGGACAGCCCTCTTCTTCAGGATTTCAAAAGAAAAGTTAGTAAATTGAAAATCTCTAAAAAAGAGAAGAAAAGTCTCATTAAAGATGCCAAGAAAGCATTAATAACCTATGTAAAGCCAGCTTACGACGAACTTATCACTTGGGTTAAAGAAACTGATGCCATGAATGATAAGAACGAAGGCGCTTGGTCACTTCCTAATGGTGAAGATTACTACCGACACCGTCTTGAGAGAATCACCACAACAGATATGACTCCAGAAGAAATTCATGAATTCGGTTTAAAAGATGTTAAACGCATTCATGGAGAAATGGATGCCATTAGACAAAAAGTAGGCTTCAAGGGTGATCTCAAAGAATTCTTTACTTTTATGAGATCGGATAAGCAGTTCTACTACCCTAACTCAAAGCAAGGCAAAGCTGCTTACTTGAAGGAAGCTCGTAATGTAATTGCAACAATGAAGAAGTCACTGCCAAAAATGTTTAAAACATTTCCTAAGGCAGACCTTACCGTTAAAGCAGTTGAGGATTACAGAGAAAAGACCGCAGGCATTGCTTTTTACCAAGGCCCACCACTTTTTGGAAATAGACCAGGGATTTACTATGTGAACCTCTATAAGATGGCCGATAATCCAAAATATGAATTGGAAGCTCTTGCCTATCATGAAGGGATTCCTGGACATCATATGCAAATTGCCATCAAAACAGAATTGGAAGATCTTCCTAAATTTAGAAGAACTGGTGGCTATACTACTTACTCTGAAGGATGGGGACTTTATGCTGAAAGGTTAGGAAAAGACTTTGGTTTCTACGAAGATCCTTACTCTGACTTTGGAAGACTTTCCATGGAGCTTTGGAGGGCCTCAAGACTCGTTGTAGATACTGGGATCCACCACAAGAAATGGACTCGTGAAAAGGCCATTCAATTCTTAACCGATAATAATCCAAGTGGAAAGCTGGAGAATATTAAAGGAATTGAGAGATACTTCATTATGCCAGGACAAGCTACTGCTTATAAAATTGGAATGGAAAAAATCTTGGCCTTGAGAGAATCTTCTCGAAAAGAGCTTGGTGAAAAATTTGATATTAGAGAATTCCACGACACTGTTCTTAGAAATGGTGCTCTTCCTCTGAATATTCTTGAAGATCAAGTTGACCAATGGGTTGAATCCGTTCAAAACCAAGAAGTTCAAGAATCTTAATCAATCACAAAATAGAAGGGGCTTTAAAAAGCCCCTTTTTTTACTCTGATTCTGTAGATAACCCTATTGGAATATATTTAATGAGTGGAAATTCACGGGCCTTAAGCTTTTTCAATACTTCTTTGGCCGACTCACTTCCTGTAATCTTGATATAATACTCCAATCTAGAAATCACATATTCCATATCTTCATTGAGAAAAGGAACATGAATCAAGTATTCCAGATTTACCTTATCCTTCTCTTCTGAATTTAAGTAAAGGGTTCCACCGGTCATACCAGCACCGATATTCCCTAGAGACTTGCCAAGAATAATCACCTTACCACCGGTCATATATTCAAGAGCGTGAATCCCCACTCCCTCAATTATGGCCTCTGCGCCACTATTTCTAACCGCGAAGCGATCTCCTCCAGTTCCTTGAGCAATGAGATCACCACCGGTTGCTCCATAAAGGGCACAGTTTCCGAGAATGGTATTGCCTTCAGGCTTGAATTTACTCTCCTTAGAGGGAAAGATTTCAATTCGACCGCCACATAATCCCTTGCCTACAAAGTCATTGGCCTCGCCATAGAGCTTGATAGAAACCTCACTAGGAAGAAAGATACCAAAGCCATGTCCGGCACTTCCTTTAAAGGTCAAATGAACAGGTCCGTCTTTTTCTAATTTGGTCCAATGGACGAATTCCTTATTATGTCTTTTCTTAGCGATATTATTTCCATAGAGTCCGGCCAGACTGGCGGGAACAGCACGATCGAGATTAGTAATCTCAAATTCTAAAGGTGATCCATCATTAATAGATTTAACTACCGCTTTATTTAAAGAGTTCGGTCCATAGTAGGGGTGTGGATTTTGCTTTGAATAAAAAGAGCTTAATTTGGTAAAGTAGCTTAGATCAAAGCCCCTCTCTTTTGCTAGTTCAGAGAACTCTGGACGCAAGCTTAGGATATCCATTCTACCTCTAAGCTCCTTCAAAGAGCTATGTCCCGTTTTCCTCAAGTTCGCTTGAACATCAATAGCAAGCTCTCTCAAGTAAGTCACAACTTTATCCTTGTCCCCTTTATACTTGGCCTTAAACTTAGGATCATGTGTGGCAATACCTGTCGGACAAGTATTCTTCTCACAGATACGGGCCATGATACAACCCTCTGCAACTAACACAATTTTACCGAAGTCGAATTCATCACCACCTAGAATTGCAGCTGTGACAATATCACGTCCTGTCATAAGGCCGCCATCCACACGCAGAAGAACCTTATCTCGCATATTGGCCTGAACAAGTGAATGGTGAACTTCGGCCAATCCAATCTCAAGAGGTAAACCAGCATGCTTCATAGAAAGCAGTGAAGCCGCTCCCGTTCCTCCATCTCCACCGGAGATTTGGATCACATCGGCTCCGGCCTTAACTACACCGACGGCAATGGCCCCAATATTATTTCCTGAAACAAGCTTAACTGAAACTTTCAAAGATGGTTTCAATTGTCTAATTTCATAAATTAATTGCTTTAAGTCTTCGATACTATAAATATCGTGTTGAGGTGGTGGTGAAATAAGATCAACTCCAGGAGTAGAAAATCTTGCCTTAGCAATCTCTTCCGTTACTTTCGGCCCCATCAACTGGCCACCCTCTCCTGGTTTTGCCCCTTGGGCGATCTTAATTTGAACTTCATCGCCGGTAACGAGATACTCACAAGTTACCCCAAAACGACCAGAGGCCATTTGCTTGATATTGGCGTAAAGCCCATCACTAAAGTAGTAAGGGTTTTCTCCCCCTTCCCCACTATTACAGTGACCATTGATTTCTCTGAAGGCCTCAATTAAATCTTTTTGAGACTCAGCACTAATCGCTCCAAAGGACATTCCTCCACTACCAAAAGTCGTCAAAATATCTTCTACACTCTGAACATCGCCTTTTACTTCTTCCTTTTCAAAGTCAATGAGATGGCGAACAAAGCAAGGGCTTTGATAGATTTCATTGGCAAACTGTTGAAACATCTCCCTTCTGGTATCCGCATCATCAGATTCAATCATTTTATGAATAAGACGACTTCTCTTGCTGGTAAGGGCATGCCCTTCACCAAATTTCCCAGTGGGATGCTCTTTAAAGATAAATGACTTTTTAATTTCTGAAGTAAACTCCTCACTGGAAAAGTGTTTAATGTCTTCAACAATCTTCTCAAGAGATAAACCACCGACAGGAGAGATTTTTCCGGGAAAGAAGCGATCCATAATATCTTGAGAAAGTCCCACGACACTAAAGAGTTGCGAGCCTTGGTAAGAGCGAAGAACGGAAATCCCCATTTTTGCCATAATCCTTAGGACACCTGAGTTTAAGGCCTTGATCACACGTTTTTCACGCACTCGTGGAAAGATATTTTGAAGTGCAGGAACAGAATCAAAGTAGGCCCTTTCAAGTAACAGATAGGGACAAACAGCACTAGCACCAAAACCAAGCAGGCAGGCGATGTGATGGGAGTTCTTTACTTCACCCGAGTCAACAATGATTGATGTTCTTAAACGCAGCCCAGATCGACTAAGTCCAAGATTGACTTCTCTAAGTATGAGAAGACTTGGAATAGGAAGTTTACCTTTAGTCGCATCGGCCTTGCGATCAGAAAGGATGATGATCGTTGTCCCATCTTTGACCGCTTGAATACATTCATCGGTAATCTTCTTCAACCTTGTATTAAAATCTTCAATGGAGCCATCACGATCAAAGAGGGTATCAAAGACCGAAACCTTTAAAGAGGGCCGAATGGGATTATTTTCGAGCAGGTACTCATATTGCCCTAAAGACAAAACAGCACCTTCAAGAGTTAGCGCCGGCTTTACTGGAATAAATTCTTTTGGCTCAAAGATATTGGGTTTTCTTCCCAGATAAACCCTCATATCAGTGATTCCCTTTTCACGAATATAATCAAAAGGAGGATTGGTTACTTGGGCAAAGTCTTGATAGAAGTAATCAAAGAAGCTTCTCGGCATGTCAGATAAGAATGCAAGCTTCGCCGTATCTCCCATGGAGCCGATAGGTTCTTTTTTCTCCTTCACCATATGATCAATAAAGGTTTCTAAATCTTCCTTAGAATAGTGAAAGAGCGCTTGATTATGAAGGTGACCCTTATACCAGGCCGATGGTGGTTCATAAGCAAATTCATAGAGATGAGCTTCGAAAAAGGCATCTTCATTATCCGGAAATTTTGAAGCATCTTTAAAACTAACTTCACCATTTTTAATATTAATATTCACGGATGTCCCCGAATAGAGGGCTCCTTTTTTTTCAATTTCAGATTCTTTAATAGGAAATGTTCCCGTCTCCGAACAAAGGTAAAAGTAATCCTTTGTCTTCGTCCAACGGCAAGGTCTTAAGCCATTGCGATCGAGTCTTGCCCCAATCATCTTTCCGTCACAGTAGGAAACAAGGGCCGGTCCATCCCAAGGCTCCATTCCTCGTCCCCAAAAGTTATAGTAAGAAGATTCATTATTTGCGGGAGGAATCAAGATAGAGAGAAGCTCTGAAATCTTAGGAATGGAAGAGCGATATTTCAAGGCTTCTACTACACCATTTAAACTTCCTGAATCACTAATCCCCTCGTGTGTAATCAGCTCATCCTTTCTCAGCCCTAGGGCCTTTTCACGGATGATACTCCACATTTTGTTTCCTTCAATCGTGTTGATCTCACCATTATGTGCGATCACTCTAAAAGGCTGAACTTTATCCCAAGTGGATGTGGTATTGGTACTAAAGCGCCTGTGAAAGAGACCGTAGTTGGTTTTATATTCAGGGTTTTGAAGGTCGAGGTAAAATTTTCTAAGATCTGAACCTACACAAAGGGCCTTATAGACAATGGAGTGAGGCGACAAAGAGGCAAAGAAAAACTCTTTATGAATCCCCGCTTCTTTCTCTGTTGTTCTCGTTAGTTGCTTGGCCGCATAGAGAAGCTTTTCAAAACTCGTCAATGTCCGACAGTGCTTTGGTCGCTTGATAATAGCATGCTTTAAAATAGGCATATTATCGATGGCCAGAGGACTTAATATACTCTTATCAATGGGCACTTCGCGATACCCGATAACATCGAGTCCACAAATTTTAAATGTGTTTTCAAATACCTCGATAGACTTCTTATGCCTTTGTTCATCACTTGGAGTAAAGAGGGAGGCCACGGCCACTGATCCTTCTTCAAATCCAAAAAGCTCAAAGGGTATGGCCGTCATTATTCCCGAACCATCGCCAATATGACCATCATCCCCTGTCCCCCCACGGTGCTCTACAGAACACAGAGAGTTCAAGGTCTGCTCTAGTACATCATGACTCTTTTCTTGGTTCAAGCTAACAATAAATCCAACACCACAGCTCGACTTCTCAACATTATTATATGGAATCATATCGTCCTTTTGTTTTGTCCTCTATGTTAGCCAATGGCAACAGGTCCACTTTCTCCTGTGGACAAGCGATAAGTTTCTTCAATGGGAAGAACAAAGATCTTTCCATCGCCAAGACTTCCATCCTTGCCCCCCGCAAGCATGGCATCGACTACTTTCGAAACATATTCGTCATTGAGAGCAATCTCAAGACGAATCTTTTTCATAAGGTCTACATCTAGCTCAACTCCACGATAGCGTTCGAAGAAACCTTTTTCTTCACTATGACCAAAGCCATCTGAAATTGAATATCTAAATACCTCTAACTTAGAAAGTAATTCACGAAGAGGAGTTAGTTTATCTGGTTGAATATAGGCTATAAGTAATTTCATATTTAATCCCTTTTACTTTGTCTCGTAGTAAGCTTCTGCTTGGTGCTCAGTAATATCAAGACCAAGTCTTTCATACTCTTCGCTAACTCTTATCCCTCTAAACTTTTTAACCAAAGTAAAAAGAATAAATCCCGTAACGATACTCCAAGTGAAATAAACTCCAAACCCAATCAACTGAGAAAAGAGTTGAGAAAATGAACCGCTATAAAATAGCCCTAAATCCTTATCGCCAACCCCGAGTGTTTTTTCTGCAGCAAAAAGTCCTACTGCAATTGTTCCCCAAGCTCCACATACACCGTGAACACTTACGGCCCCCACAGGATCATCGATTTTTAATTTATTTTCAACAAATGTAATGCTTAAGACAACTAGAATACCTGCGACAAGACCAATTATAATCGCACCCACAGGTGTTACATGATTACATCCTGCAGTAATTCCAACCAATCCCGCAAGGGCACCATTGAGGGTCATCGAGGCATCGGGAACTTTATAGAGAAGCTGGGTTAAGATCAAAGAACTCACCACTCCAGATACTGCAGAGAGGTTGGTGATAAAGGCAATTCGGCCAATAGAGAAATCGGCAACCGTGGTTGATCCTGCATTGAAACCAAACCAACAAAACCAAAGTATAAAAACTCCCAAGGCCGCAAATGGAATATTATGTCCAGGTATTGCTCTAATCTTGCCATCAATTGTGTACTTCCCAATCCGAGGACCAAGAATAGCAGCCCCGGTTAAGGCCAGCCATCCCCCCATAGAGTGAACAACTGTACTTCCAGCAAAATCAATAAAGGCACCTGTTCCTAAATTTTCAAGGAATCCATTTCCATGGTGAAGGCTTCCCCATGACCAAGAACCAGCAATGGGGTAGATAAAGGTAGTGATGAAGAAGGAAATAATGAGATATGAGCCAAAACGTGTCCTTTCGGCCATGGCACCAGAGACAATTGTCGCCGCTGTTCCAGCAAATACCGTTTGAAAAATAATGAAGGTATAGTCCCAACTATTTCCGCTCACGCCACTTAAGAAAAAATCTTCTGTGCCAAAGAGACCATTACTCTTTCCAAACATAAGGCCAAAACCAAACACAAAGAAAGAGAGGCTTCCAATTGCGAAGTCCATTAAGTTTTTCATGATGATATTGATGGCATTCTTTGAACGAGTAAGTCCTAACTCAACCAAAGCAAAACCGGCCTGCATAAAGAAAACGAGGATCGTCGCAATGAGCGTCCACATTACATTCATATTGTCTTGCATAACTTTTATCTCTCTAAAGTTAAAATACCTTTTAAAAAATACCCATTCCTTGAGTATCAAAAGGTAGTGTGCCTAAATAAGCTAAGCACTAACTCTACAGTAAACAATATGTTTTTGAAAACGAACGTGCGTAAAAGTAAAACTTTTTAAGTTTCCTAACTCAGAGAGTTATAGTTACAGAAATTATTCTCTTCTGGTGCCGTCTTATATTTGGTCGTTCCGGTTAAAGAATTATAAATCACTCCAGAGCGCCATGCCATCAAAGACGTTTGTGGATCGGCAATTCCATGAAAGTGACGACTCATATTCATGGCAAAGATTTTATTTTCATCAGTTAGACTTGTATCAAGACTATAGTCTTTCTTGAGCAGAGGCCTCTTTTGTTCATCAAATCTTAAATGCTCCATAAGCCCTTCAGTAAAGGACGGAAGGACAGTCTTGAAGCCTGTGGCCAAGATAACGATGTCGGCCTTGGTCGACTCTTCTTTGTCAAAGAGAAGGTTATCAAAAGTGACTTCGTATGTTGCGCCTGTGGACTTCTCAATCTTCTTCAACCAGCGCTTAGGAGCAATGGAAAATTTAGGGTATTTTTTAAGGTAGAACTTATCGAGATAGAGGTCTTCATAAAGGGACTCTAAATAAGTAGGAGTATTGCCATCGCTCGTCAGAAGCTGATCCTTTACGAGAATATCTTTATTCTTCTGATTGGCCTCGACAAACTCAGTAACAAATCCAGGCGTGAAGAACTCATTCGAGAAAGCGCCCTCATCAAGGGGCATTAAAGTATTTCGGCCGGTAGTTAAAACTACATTATCAGGACGACCCCACTTACCTTCGAGAGAATTCTTAAATATTTCAACTCCCGTCTGACCCGCGCCAACGATGAGAACTCGTTTTCCAGTCAGATCCATCTTTAACATCTGTTCACTTTTGGCATGAAAGAGGTTGTCGCTAATAAAACCTTGGGCCAGCTCAGGAATATTCTTAACAGGACCTGCACCTAGACAAAGATTTTTTGAAAAGATCGTTTTCGATTGGGTATCAATTGCGAAAAGTTCTTTCTCACGATGGAAAGAAATATTTTTTACTTCTGTTGAGTACTGAATCATTTCATCAAGATTTCCAGCGGCCCATTTAAGGTAGTCTTCATACTCATAGCGGGTAACGGAAGTACGAGAAGAGTTCATCAGGTGATAGAACATTCCCTTTTGAACTAAGTAGTTCGTAAAGGTATTCCTATTGGTAGGATCAAGAGGTGTAACTAAGTCTTTTAGAAAAGAAGTTTGCATCGTTGAGTCTTTAAACATGATCTCCGAGTGCCAAGAGAAGCTCCCTTTCTTTTCAATAAAAAGAGATTTTACTTGATTATCTTTTTCTAAAAGGGTGGCCAGACTCAAATTAAAAGGTCCGACTCCAACACCTACAATGTCATAGTTCATGACAGACTCCATTACCTATACTTCACAATAGGGTTTTTAATTTTTCTTCCCACCAGGGGTTTTGGGCTACCGGAATTTTCCTGATACCCCATTTGAAAGCGAACATTATTAACCTGAAGTTTTTCGAATTCTTCTCTCAATAAGTTCATGGGCCCCTGAGGCTCTTCAACAATTCCTTGATCAAAATAATTAAGGATCGATTTTTTTAATTCACTATAAAAATCTTGCTCTCTAAGACTCATCGACTCTTCAAGAACACGAGAAAAATAACGTAGCACGGTTACAAAATGCCCCGTGATCAAATCATGGATAAGATACTCTGGTGGCAGTACAGTCAGCGCGGAAACGGCACTTTCCCCTAAGTGTACTGAACTTGAGTTTAATCTTAAATCACCGTGAAAATCTTTTAGTATCATTCCCTTTGGACGGCCTTCTTTCACAATAAGAATTATGTTTTGCCCATGGGATACGATTCCTATCCCATGTTTAAGCTGTAAATGGTAGAGAGGTATCACTACGTGATCGAAATACTCCCTTACCCATTGCTGAGCGCTCAATCCTGAAGACTCAATTAAAGACTTGGCCAAACTAAAATCATTACATTTGAAAAATAAACCTGCGGTAGGAATGGCCCTTTCCTCACCTTCCAATAGGGAGGGAACACTTTCCCTACAGATACAGCCTAGCATTTCCTTAAATCGAGCCGGTGCTTTTTCAATAGTGTCAAAGGAGCTGGAACTCACACTAACCGCTCCACTCTCGCGAGCAATTTTAACTTTTTCCTTAAGGAAGGGGTCTTCTTGTACCAATGCACGAAACCAATCTGAAAGAAGGTGTCCATTTTCAATAAAGCGTCTAGGAATACCTCGATACGTACTCGTATTTAGGATGGATAGCGACAACTTCATATCTGGAGACTTATCATTATCGCGGTTGCTCAATGTTCTTATCGATGCCTGTGGTGAATAGCTTGGCCCCAAAGGACCTAAGGAAATGATTTCTTCATTTTCAATCATTTCGGCAAATTGAATTCTAATATAACGATCCCACTGCCAAGGGTGTACTGGGAAAATTAAATACTTTTCCAGGTCAATCTTTTCAGAGATAATTTTTCTTTCATCTAGAGAGAGAGCATTCATCATAAAGATCTGTTGATCTTCACTGTCACTAACACCAACTAGACACTGATCTTTACGGGCAGCAATCCAATGGAGCTGAAAGCTACGATTGGACTCTGGGGCATATGATTTAATTGCATCCATTCCCCAACCAAGGCGTCCTTTATTATTCATAATTTTCGGATGGCCTGGTAAAAATGAATCCACTTCGTGATAATTAAGATTCATTAATGATGAGATCCCCTTTTCACTCTTCTCGAGAAAAATCACATCTCCATAAAGGGTTTGATTGGCCTCTTCAGCAAACTGGGCCAGAGTTAGGTCATCCATTTTAGTAATGGACTGAATATCTTTTAAAAATTTAGAAACAGATAACTTTTGATTCTTATTCTCAAGGCTAGAACTATCCATCCATAAATTATCAAAAGAGCCCATACGCCCTTGAAATTGATATACAGATAGATCACATGGGGAGAACTCATAGCGTCCTTCACCTAATTCTTTCAACTCGATCAAATCCTCGAAATAAAGTTCCTCGATCGATTTTGCAATATAGCTTCTCACTGCATTTTGATAATTATTCACGACGAGTATCCTTTTCATGCTGACTTCGGTGGCATCGTAATAAGCGAGCTCTCTTATGAGGGAAATCAAATTCGTGAAGAACTTCCCATCCCGGCAGACCTAAGGCAAATTTAATAATAGGTTTATTGTCTGAACGTGGCTCGGCCCAAAGGCTTTCGGTAAGGGGATCATCCTTGAAGCAAAATTCAGTCAATAAAGCGAGGGCATCAAAAACATGACGTGTCCTCAAGATTTTCTCTTCCCCCATCAGTATATGAACTCCTCGATCATGCATTGACGGCATGGCGTAAGGAGCAATACGATCATCAAAAGCGCGATAGACTTCAAAGTAGCCAATAGGGCATCCATCAAGTTCAACAATCACCGGCAGTTGATAATGGCTTTGATAAAGACCTTCGACATAGCTTCTCAGCTCGTCCTTGCTTTTATTAAGCTCCCAGAATTCACTAACAAAATCTTTATTATGCCACTCATGAAAAATATCGATATCTTTTTCGATATCTAGCTTACGAAGAGAGAGCCTCTTTCCATTTCTCGGGTTTATTTTTTCATACAGCGTATTGAAGCCGTACTTTTGCAAAGGTCTTAGTTGGGCGAGAGGATTTGGAATTTTATTATAGATAGCCCATGGGTCAGACATTGTATTTTCATCATTAAGCTCGACACAGCATCTAAAATTACCTTTTTGGTACACTTCTTTACTCTCAAGCCAATAGTCAAAGAATGATTCGCCCCTTGGCATTTCTCTTTTCATTTTTAAGAAGAAAGCACGCAATTCATTAAGTAAGATTAATTCATTTTCTGTGGATTCTTTGGCCAGGGATGCAATCACAGAAAAAACGGTATTCACAACGAGGTAGTATCCAAAGACTTTATTAATATTTGATTCATTAATGACCAGAGCATCAT
>JBFHGF010000031.1:0-14666 GCA_041583335.1 Bacteriovoracaceae bacterium | reverse complement strand
TTAGCGATATCGAGAAGGCCCTCCAGCAAGCAGATTACTCTTGGAAAGCTCCATCTTGGAATTGCTTCTATCACGCGACTTTTAATCATAGGCCCATTTCTGTGATCACGGCCCGTGGCCACCAGAAGGAAACCATTCAAGATGGGATTGACCTCATTGTGAAAAATGGTCACCTTCCCCATATACCCAATTATCTTTCTATTTATCCGGTAACCAATCCCGATATCAGAAAGTCAGAATTAAAAGATCCCGATCTTAAGCTATCTGTGGCCGATCTAAAGAGAGAGGCCATTCGCAATAGTGTGGAAAAGGCCATCGAGAAATATGGAAATAATCCTCACCATCGCTTTGGGATGTCAGATGATGACCCAAAGAATGTTGAGTTAATAACTGCCGAAATGAAAGAGCTTAAGAAGAACTACCCTGAAATGTCTTTCTTTGTGATTCAGACGTTTGAGGATTCCTATGTTAAAACAGAAGTTCTTGAACAGAAAACCAAGAATGCAGGAAAAGGAAAATTAGCACCTATTCCCACCTTAAAAAACGATCAGCTAAAATTATTCTAAGAGATTAATTATAATCGGCAGCGAACGCCCGGTTGAGAGCACTCTTTATAAACCTTGGCAGTTTCTTCCAAGCACTCAAGTCTCATGGTGAGACCTTTTTCAATGGAATAAGAAAGAGGATCTTCTTCAAAGAGATTGTGAACACGATATTTTCCATCACAAAGGATGCGGGCCCTTTCTTCACACTTCATTTGACTCCCTAAGCACTTAAGGTCAAAGCCTTTATTACCATTACTTAGGCGAAGTTCTTTAACAGTAGCAGTAGAGCAGCCAAATAAATAGGCCAAACAAAAGACAAGCGTTCCAAAATTTTTCATGGCCCAGATGTACCGATATAATCACAACGCGTCAAGACAAGTTACTTTTAAGTGTAAAAAAGTAAAGCAAGACCTTATAATTACATCATACCTTATGAGAATGGCCCTGACCCTGACCCTACTTTTACTCCTGCCGAATGTGCAGGCCGCTGCAGAAGCGATAACTCCGAAAGAAGGAGAACAAAAGGACCAGCAACAAGACTCTATTATTGATGACACCCACAAATCGGTGAGCAATACCATCTTACTCTTTACCAATAGAATTGATGCTTTCTTCGGTACACGTCGAGGGGATGAGGAGGCCAATGGATCAAAGCTCCGGGTTTTCTTTGACCACAATGTGAGAGAGTTTGAAAAAGACCGCTCTCGTGTGGATTTGCGTTTCACCTTAAAACTTCCTCAACTTGAAAAACTCTTTAAGTTTGAATTTAATAAAGATCCCAAAAAAGAAAAAGTGATCAAAGCGGCCCAAGCTGAAAGCGAAGAACAAAAGAGTGAGGGAGAGAAACAAGAAAGTATCATGAATATTCCCTACAAGCTCTTTCAGAAGTGGAGTTACGGTATCTCTACAGGAATTAGGGTTCGGGTACCACCAGATCCCTATATAAGGGCCCGTCTAAGAAGAACCTACCTCTTTGGCGGGTTTGAATTCAACCCCACTCAGGAATTATCTTGGTTTCTTAAAGATGGCCTAGGTTATAGCATGTCTAATGACCTTGATTTTCAGATCAGTGAATGGGGCCTCTTTCGCCTAACGAACTCTCTTAATTGGACAGACTCATCAGATGAAGTTTTCACAACTCATGGACCTAACTTCTTTTTACCCCTTAACGATAAGACCGCCATTCAATTCTACGCTTTAGCCTCAGGACGAAATAGGCCAACCTTTTACATTCATCAATACTCAGTTGGCGCCAGTTACCGAAGGTCTATTTACTCCAATTGGGCCTTCTTCAGCATCAATCCCAGCTTAACTTGGCCAGAAACCCGCCAATGGCAAAGGGTTCTGGGCCTTAATCTAAGGCTTGAGGCCGTATTTGGTAGCCTCTAGAGTAAGATTTCTGAAGAATTCTGACAGAGATTTCTAACTAGCTGAATCTGCATCACTTAGGTATCGTAATTTTTTCACAACTGCCCTATCTCGGCCCTAATTGGCTAATATAGGCCAATCATTGATTTTTAATAAAGGCCTGGACCACGATAAAGATAAGAGTTATTGCGTGCTTCAGGCTTTTTTGTTAGATTCCCCTCCACTTAAAGATCATGTAACCAAAGAAATTAATAATGAAAAATTTTGAAGACCTCGATACCTATTCGCCCAAGAAACTTCGTACTTTGAGGAATAATTTAAATAACAGAATTGCACACTTTGAAGGACACGGAGATCAACCCAACGACCTTCGTCCAAGCCATAAGCTCTACGGGTTAGACGAAGTACAGTGTCGAGAACTGCTAAAAGAAGTAAGCAAGCTTCTTTCGACTAAATAATCACCCTAAGTTTACAGAATCATCCTTATAAAGGTCTGACTTCCAACGGACCTTTTTCACTTCCTTCTTTTCAAAGTCGAGTTCTATCTCCAGTGGGTGCTCTTCACTGATATATTCAAACTTTTGCTTCATAAAATTAAAGAGATCCAGGCAGTCGTGTTCAGTCAATTTAAATTTCATTCCTCTAAAAGGTGAATAGTGGGTGAGAAAAAGGTAACTTTCCTCATAGTCATAGAAAGTATTGAATGAACAAATCAGTTGAAAGTGAAGATCCCCACTCTCAAAGGGACTCATATCCATTCTCACCACATCAAACTCTTGAATCACGGCCTTATTAACCGTTCGTTTTATCGATTTAGCTATATGTCCTCGATCCAGATCGATTACAGAGCTGGCAAATGTAGAAAAGGATAGAAATGATAAAAATACAGAAAGAAATAAAGTAGTCATGATCCCCCCTTTGACTGGAGCTTCACGACTACCCTACAAAACTATGCTTTAACAATGGGATGTTTAAAGGATCACGAAGGACTTACGCTTCGCTGACAATTACTCCCATTCAATGGTGCCAGGAGGTTTTGAAGTAATATCGTAAACCACACGAGTTACTCCTTTCACTTCATTGGTGATTCTTCCCGATACGCGAGACAGAAACTCACGGGGAAGATCTGACCAAGTGGCCGTCATATAATCCGTTGTCGACACAAGCCTCAAGCAGATCACTTCTTCGTAAGCACGTCCATCACCTTTTACTCCTACCGTTTTAACAGGAAGGAGAACAGTGAAGGCCTGAGCGACAGAATCATAAATTTTGAAAGCATGAAGCTCTTCAAAGAGGATCTGATCACTCTCTCCCACTTTGCGAATGGAGTCGTCAAAGAGTTCCCCTAGTACCCGGATACCAATACCTGGTCCAGGAAAGGGATGGCGATATACCCAATCGTGATGAAGCCCTAACTCCATTCCAATTTTTCTTCCTTCGTCTTTAAACATAAAACGTAAAGGTTCGAGTAGTTCGAGTTTCATGCGTTCAGGAAGCCCCCCCACATTATGGTGAGACTTGATCGTTACCGACTTGCCTCCTTTCTTATGAGGAGAAGTCGATTCAATCACATCGGGATAGAGGGTTCCTTGAAGTAGGTATTCAAATTTGATTCCTTTTTGATTTTCAAATTCGTGTACTTTCTCTTCAAAGACTTCAATGAAGGTATGACCAATAATTTTTCGTTTCTCTTCTGGATCAGAAACTCCTTTAAGCTTAGACATAAAGGCCTCTTTAGCATCGATAATTTCAATATTAAGAGGAGTCTCATCTTGAAGAGTTTTAATATGTCCAAGATCTTGTGGACGTAGAAGTCCATGATCAACAAAGAAGCAATAGAGGTTATCTCCAAGTTCCTTATGAGCAATCGTGGCCGCAACGAGTGAGTCAACTCCACCACTGAAAGCACAGAGAACTTTCTTATCTCCAACTTTTTGAACCAGCTCTGTGGCCTCTTCAAGCATAGCATTCTTGCCCCAGTCCTCTTTCAACTTGGCCACATCAGAGTAAAAGTACTTAAGGATTTCTTTACCGAAGCTTGAATGCTCCACTTCTGGGTGAAATTGTAATCCCATCATTTTTCGATCTTTGTCGCGAATTCCAGCGACAAGACCATTATGACTTTCCATTATGAGGGTAAAGCCTTCTGGTACTTTCTCCACATGATCAAAGTGACTCATCCACACTTGAAATTGCTCAGGGCAACCCGGGAGAGAAAAATTATTTTTCAAATGGATTTCAGCGTGGCCATATTCCGCCTGGACTCCGGGAGAAACTTTTCCTCCAAAGTGATCGGCCATGACCTGAAGCCCGTAGCAAATTCCCAAGAGAGGAATATCTTGTTCAAATAAGAAAGTATAATCCGTATCATCCGTAGAGATAGAATCCGGTCCCCCACTGAGAACTAAGCATTCAGGTTTCTCTCCTGCTGCAAATTTCTCACGTACTTCATCAAGAGTAATAATAGCAGAACTATGACCTAGCTCTCTTGTCTTACGAGTGATGAGTTGAGTGTATTGTGAACCAAAATCGACAATCCAAATTTGTCTATTGTGCTCATTTGTTGTCATATCAATTTCCTGCCTTTAGCTCTTTGAATAATTGGGTGCTTCTTTTGTAATGTGAACATCATGAGGATGACTCTCTTTTAGCGATGCAGCCGTAATTTTGATAAACTTGGCCTTTTTTACCAGCTCGTCTAATGTCTTAGCACCAACATATCCCATACCAGCACGAAGACCTCCGACCAGTTGATAGATATTTGAAGCAAGAGAACCACGATAAGGAACCTGCCCCTCAATCCCCTCTGGAACCAGTTTGCCAAGATCATCAACTCCAGCTTGTCCATAGCGATCTTTAGATCCAAGCACCATAGCACCAAGCGATCCCATTCCACGATAAACTTTATAAGAACGTCCTTGATAAAGGATGCGCTCACCAGGAGTTTCATCGGTTCCCGCAAAGAGAGAACCAATCATAACCGTACTGGCCCCTGCGGCCAAGGCCTTAACAATATCTCCAGAGTACTTGATCCCGCCATCAGCGATAAAAGGAACACCAGCTCCACGACAAACGCGAGCACACTCCATCACGGCCGATAGCTGAGGAACTCCAATCCCTGCAACCACACGAGTAGTACAAATAGATCCAGGTCCAATACCTACTTTAATTCCATCGACACCGGCCTTAATAAGATCTTCACAGGCCTGGGCCGTGGCCACATTACCTGCAACGATATCAACTTCTTTATGCTCAGCCTTAAGTTTCTTCACCATATTGATCACACCAAGAGAGTGACCGTGGGCCGTATCAATAATGATGGCATCAACACCAGCTTCTGCAAGACAACTAGCTCGATGTTCTTCTTTAGGACCGACACCAACCGCAGCGGCAACTCTTAGTCTTCCTAGAGAATCTTTATTTGAATCAGGAAAATCGATTCCCTTTAAAATATCTTTAATCGTGATAAGACCTTTAAGTTTTCCCCCTTTATCAACAACGGGTAGCTTTTCAATTCTATTCTTGTGAAGCATCTCTTTTGCATCATCAATATCAATTCCCTCTTGGGCCGTGATGAGACGATCAATTGGTGTCATAACCTGAGAAACTTTTTGATCAAAATTTGTTTCAAACCTCATATCTCTTCCGGTAAGGATACCTACGAGAACTTGATTCTCATCGACAACAGGCATTCCCGTAATACGATACTGCTGAGTAATGGCCTTGACTTCGTGAAGTGACTCATTAGGTCCAATCGTCACAGGATCAAGAATCATACCGGATTCATACTTCTTCACTTTACGCACTTCCTGAGCTTGTTTCTCAGCAGGCATATTCTTGTGGATAACCCCAATTCCACCATTTTGGGCCATGGTGATTGCGGTTTCACTTTCGGTAACGGTATCCATAGCAGCTGAGACAATGGGAATACGCAGAGAGATATTTCTGGTAAACCGAGTATTTAACTCGGTTTCACTAGGTAAATTCTCTGAATAGCCAGGCGTCAGCAAGACGTCGTCATAGGTTAAATAGGATTCAATTTCTACTGAATGAGATTTCGTGGACATGGATGACTCCAAGTTTAATGTGGAACTTGATACATTATAGGGTTGTTTATGGAAATTGACGAGAACGAATACAAGAGAAAGGCTACTTTATTTTAGTATTCTTTTTTGTAGTCCATATCAATAGACTTTAATTGATCAATCAATTCGTTCACCTCTTGATCATGGCGCATTTGCTTCTTGTACTGATCAACCAGTTCATTTTCAAATTTACCATTGCCAGAAGTGTTGACTGAAGGCGCCATCAAACCGATGCTGGCCGGTGTTCTGTATTTTTTCTTATAGCTTTTTGTAACTCTATTAGTTTGAGCTGGCTGCACTGGCCTTACTGAAGCAGGCATACGCGCACCCGCTCTACTTGAAGAGTGAGTCGCACCACGTCCAAAAATTTTAACTTTTACACCACTCTTTTCATCATAAGATGGAGTCCATTTTTTCTTGGCTTGAGGACGGCCTAATTCACTAACTTTATTTTTATAAAACTTCATCAAGCTCTTCTCTACAGCTTTCTCTTGCTGAGGATTTCTTAGTTTAAGTACTGTAGTTGTTCCCGTAGTTGTATTGGTATGGGTAGGAGCCTCACCTGTCTCTGCTCTCAAAGCTTCTTCAAAAGGATCGACCTTTTCTACTGAAGCAATTCCCCTACTTTTAGTTGCATTACTGCGAGTGGCCACTGCTTTAGTTGTCGTACTTGGATAGGCCTTTAGTGAGCTTTCTGTTTTGGCCTTATCAAATGCATCAACTCCCTCAAAGAGTGAAGTTACTTTCTTATAACTTGCATAGCCAATTGGAGTCGATTGTCTTGGCGTTCCTTTGTTGTATTCGTCCTGGATGAAAGAGAACTGGCCTTCAGCAACCTGTGTCCACTGATATTCTTGACGAATATTTTTAAGATCAAAGTCACCTTTGATAGAGAGAACTTGGGTCTTTCCTGAAAAAGTATCAAAACTAATGATCCCCTCTCCTTTAGTGTGTTCAATAAGAGAGTTCGCTGTCGTTACTTTTAATGGACCTTTCAAAGCATCAAAGGCCAGAGACTTAACCCAAAGATAACCCTCCTTGAGCTCTACTAAATTGGGATAAACGATAAGGTGGGCTCCACCAGAAAGATAGAATACATGATCATAGTAATCATTAAAGGCAACTTGTGACCCCACTTCTGTAAAAATCTCTGTCTTTGCCGGAAGATACATTCCAGGCTTAAGAACCTTCGTTGATCCGCCAAGAGAATAGAATGCATTACCTTTAATTTCACTCACCACAACGATAACATTACTTGAGGCCGCAAAACTTGCGACATTAAAAGCAACAATAGCTAAGAAAAGGATAATACGAGTCATCTTCTAATTCCTCTACATGAGTTTTCAATTAATTCTTTTTGTATTTCTGAACAATTTTTTCATAATGTGGGCTAAGAACTTTCCACTCATCTGTATTGCGGTACTTCTTTCTGAATTCTTCAACTGTGTTGAAAAATTTGGTCTCCTTACCTTGCTCTAGGTAAGTCAAGGCCATCCACAACTTAGCTCCACGGTAATATTTCGATGTTGGATAATCCTCAACCAGTTTTTCAAGATGGGCCAAAGTCCAGTCTTGATGTTCTCCAGACTCATAAGCCGCCACACCCGCCTGAAAAAGAAAGGTGTCATTAATTCTTTCGTGCTGAGGAAATTGATTAGAGAAAGTCGTAAAAAACTGGGCTGACTTCTCATAGTTCTTTGCTTCAAATTCTTTCTGGGCCATTGCCAAAATTTGCGACGGTGTCCACTTATAGATATCAAACTTAACCATATCTTTTGCAGGAGCAACCGCTAGCTTTGGACTAACACTGGCAATGCCTCGTGATGACCCACCCGAGGTAACACTCGCTAACGTCGGTTTATCACCTTCATACTTATCAAGTTTAATTTGAATAAAGTTTTTCTCTGACTTCAGAACCTGAATCTGATCTTGCAAACGACTCACTTCTGATTTGAGTTCTCTATTTTCTTTCGATAAATGCAGAGCGACCCTCTCATAGTGATTAATCTTTTCGGCCTTCGCCTCAAAGCGTTCAATATAGTCACACGAGCTCAGAGCTCCCATGCTAAGTAAGAGAGTCAGTAATGAAAAATGGCCAGTTTTAAAAATTTTCATAAACGTTTCCGAATTTTTTAAGTCGATAAAACACACGTCTTCAATCAACTTATCGGCCAAAGTCTTGGAAAGTTTAATGATCTGGGGCTAAAAAAAAGGAGGCTAAGAATCGAGGATCTAAATACTTGTAATTTCGTTAGAGGTAAGTCTTCCGAAGGAGATTGATCAGGTAATCGATCCCCTCTTCAAAAAGGGCCGGCCCTGGCTGTAGGAATATCTCGGGCGGCAGCTCAAAAAGATGATCCTTTTTGACGGCAGTGACATCGTCCCAACCTCCCCGCGCCTTAATAGACGGAATATCCACTTTCTTTCCACACCAACATCCCAAAATGATATCGGGATTTTGTTCTAAGATATAAGACTCTTCGGGAAATCGCTCCGTGGCCTTAAAGCCTGTGCGCAAATGGCGATTGATATCACGAAGACCACAGAGTTCCACCAACTCAGAAAAATAATGAATACCACTAATACGCGGATCATCCCACTCTTCCAAATATACACTTAGAGTTCCCACTTCACTTTGCAATTCAGCGGCAAAGCTTCTCGCCATATCAACCTTACCTTGCCACCTCTTAAAAACATCGACAAAACGATCGCCCGCTCCAACCATAGTCGCCAAAGACAAACAATAATTTGCCACTTCCTGTAAAGAGCGATGATTGGAAATCCAGACATTCACCCCTTGGTCAATGAGCTCACGAGCAATATCTTTTTGAATATCAGAGTATCCGATGACCAGATCAGGACACAGTATTTTAATTTTTTCCTGCTGAGCGTGAGTGAAAACAGATACGACAGGATGCCTTTGTTTAATACCTTCCGGCCTCATAGCGAAGGCCGAAACTCCAGCAATTCGCTGAGATTCTCCAATTAAATACAACAACTCGGCAGACTCTTCCGTTAGACATATTATTTTGTGGGGTAAAGTTGGCAATTCCATGACAAAACCATACCCAATTTAAGCTATATTTCCAAGAGAGTAACATTTCCCATAAAAAGTTTTGAGTGATTGCTGGTGGTCGTCCTCATTTCTAAATTTGCCGAATAAAAGAATAGTGGAGCATCTACCCCAATTGTACTTATAATATTGCTATTATTACTATGAACATCAAATAGAAAGATTAGGATTCGATTTCATGACATCATTAAAACATTTAAGCCTATTACTCTTGGCCACTCTCTCCTTCAACGTTTTTGCAGATGAAAAAATTCCCGACAAACCAGTTGAAACTTTTTTCCAATCTTTCACTCAAGAAAATAAAGTCATCTACGCTCTCAACTATAGAAATTTTCCACACTGGCATACTTACTGGAAAAACCCAGGAGATGCAGGACTTCCAACAAAAATAGAAATTCAAACGGAAGGTCTCACTCTAAATGAATATGAATGGCCAGTGCCCACACGCTATGTAGAAGAGGGGGATATTCTCGCCTATGGTTATTCAGGAGACTACTCGCGCTATTTCACCATTGGAGGAAAAACACCTTCTGAACTCAAAGTTAAATCGACGTGGCTAGTATGTAAGCATATCTGTATCCCCGGAAGTATTGAGTTCACGGCCAAGCTCGATGACAAAGGCCAAGTCATAAGTTCTACGGCCAATGACTTCACCCTTTCTCAAGATGAAATGCTAAAACGCTTTAAAGCGCTTCCCCAAACGAGACCATGGCCTAGCTCCCTAGATCTCGTTATGAAAAAAGGGGTTGAAGATCTTTCTTTAAGCCTCTACTACAATTTCACCAATAAAGGTGGAAAGGATCTCTTCCACCCCTTGGGACTAATCACTCCATTTCGTGCCGATCTTCTCGATGTAAAAAGAGAGAAGCTCTATAAAAATAATGCGGGTACTTTCTTTGGAAAGTTAACCATTGGATGGGATGGAGAATATGCAGAACCGGAGGTCCCCTTTCCTCAAGATGGAACTTTCGAAAAGCCTATTACCATGAAGTTCCTCTTCCAAGACCCACAAACAGAGACATTTTCTATCATTGAGAAAGAATTCTCTAACTTTGACCTTACCCCTGGTACGACAATTGATTCTCTAATGGGTACCATGAATTTTGTCGATCCTCATGGTGGCGTACAAAAGGCCAAACCTGAAGAAACAATGAGTGCGCAAGGACAAGAGGTTGATGGCCAAGAGACCACGACATCCCTTATCGGTATACTTTTCTTCGCTTTCATTGGCGGTCTTATACTCAATGTAATGCCCTGTGTGCTTCCGGTGATCTCCCTCAAGCTCTTTGGCCTTGTTTCCCATTCGGATGAATCGAGGGCGAGTATATTGAGGCACAATCTCTTTTATACCTTTGGTGTGCTTTTTACTTTCCTAGTCCTTGCCGCCACCATTCTCATCCTCAAGGCAACCGGTGAAAATGTCGGTTGGGGATTTCAGCTCCAAAGTCCTGTCTTTGTAGCTATTATGATCATTTTCCTCTTTGTCTTCTCATTGAACCTCTTTGGACTCTTTGAGTTCATGACTCCAGGAGGAAAGACCCTAGGAAATATGCAACTCAAAAAAGGTGTCATCGGAGACTTTATCGGTGGTGTTCTCGCGACGATCCTCTCGACACCTTGTAGTGCCCCTTTTCTTGGAACGGCATTAACCTTTGCCTTCTCTTCCTCTCCAATTACTATTATCCTTATTTTCCAGGCCATTGGTATTGGTCTAGCTTTTCCCTTTCTTATGACGGGAATCTTTCCTTCAACGGTTAAGTTTCTACCACGTCCAGGGATGTGGATGGAGCATGTAAAGAAATTCCTAGGTCTCACCCTTATCCTGACTACCCTCTGGCTGGTCGACGTCTTCCTAGCGCTCACTAATGGAAATCTCCCCCTTCTCTTTTTACTTAGTGGTCTTATTTTCCTTTTCTTTGCTTTTTACTTTCAAAAGCATATTGGAAAATCAAAAGTCTGGAAGACTATCTTCTTTGCTATTCCAATTCTGCTCTTAGTGAAACTTTTCTTCTCCCCACTCCTTCAAACTCCAGAGGGTTCAGCTGTGCTAGGTGGCTCAGATCTTCTCAATGAAAAAAATATTGGTGGGAAATTAAAGTGGGAGAAATGGTCAGAAGCAAGAATGGCCGAATTGGCCAAAGAAGGTTCTCCCGTATTCATCGACTTCACCGCCAAATGGTGCTTTACCTGTAAAGTAAACGAAAAGCTTGTCATCGATACAGGCTCATTTAGAGAACTTATCGCTAAAAAAGGAGTGAAGCTCCTGCTCGCAGACTGGACCAAGTATGATCCCGTAATCGGAGATTACCTCAAGAAGAATGGACATGTTGGAGTTCCGGCCTACTTCATTCAAAAGCCCGATGGTACTCTCGTCAAATTAGGAGAGACCATCTCCATTAGCGAAATCGAAGAAAACCTATAAATTAAGCTGCTTTAATATGTTCGTGGATAGTTCCTCTTACTTCTTCAAAAAGAGACTTGAGGTGATCCACGGACTTATCATGCCCCTTTAGAGAAAGCATAGAGAGTTCATTAAAAGGAACAAAAACGAAGTGGTTATTTTCACCCTGTTTCTTAATCCCATCTTCCACTTTCTGGGCCAGTAAATCCCCGCGCATTGTAAAATTCTCAAGAGCACCAACCCATTGGTCGGCCCTAAAAAGATCACCTAAAGACTCATCTTCCTTCAAGGCCATGGGCTTTTTCAAAAAAGAGACCTCTCTATTAGACCACTCCTTTATCGGATTACCATTAGTGAAGTTCACAAGTATTCCATGTTCTGTGAGTTGTGAAATACGTCCTTGAATTGCTCCAAAAGGAGAACCATCGGCCCTCATCTCTAAAGGAATATTCAAATTCAAGCGGAAGCTTCTCTGAGGGACACAGTCCTCAAGCATTTTTAAATAAATGAATTTAGAATAGATTTCTTTGTCGAACCAACGCATTGATTTAACACTGCAAAAAGGACCTGCTTCATGCTGAGTTGAAACCAGAATATCTTCGATATCAAACCACTGATACTTAAGCCTTGGGTCAAGGTAACATTCATATAAATTGTAAATCGTTGTTTTAAGTTGGCCACGTTTACTCATCAACCAGATATTAAAGTGCTTAAGTGCATCGAGTTCTCCGCGCAGGGTCTCTGCACGTTCATGAAACTTCGAATTTTTCTGTTCATATTGATTCCTATAATAATCAGAGGCCACCTTATCGTTGGCCCAGTGAAAGCCAACCACTTTATTTTCTGAAAAGTAACAAGATTCATTCAGCTTATTTCTAAAGAGATAGTCGTTAAGTTTATCTTTAGTTTTTTGCTTTAAATGAGTCATAATAAAAATCCTTGGGCGTAGTGACCGCGCTCAATCTCAAATGAGCTCTCATTGCTATTTCGTACAATTCTCCACACTTTATCGGCCCGAAGAAATATATAAAGGATTAATCACATCTTTAGATATATCCCCATATTCTTTATTACTTACCGCTTCTTTAGAATGAATTTCATTGAGTTAGATATTTTGGAAAAGTGACTCTATTAATTGGCAAATTCAGAGTAAAAAATATATGCATTTCAATATATCTCTCTCAACTTCATTTTTATTTCATCAATTGGGCATTCTTTACAAAGAATTCTTAATTTTAAGAGGGCGATATTCTTTATTTGTAGGTGAAATATGACGAAAAAGTGATTAACCTACCGTTATCTTGAAATTGAATTATCAAAGGTGAATAAGATTTGCCTTTAAAATGGAGTGTATGAATAAAAAGCAAAATATTACCTTAGGAAAGACAATAGACCAGATGGCCTATGGCCTAGTTCTAAGCCTAGAGGGAGAGCTCATTAGCGCGAACTCCTTCTTTCTTTCCCGATGTAAACTTAAGGAACTCCCTGATAACCTTATGATCTATGATTTTGAGTGGGGTCAATATGATAAGGATTATTATGAGAGGATTATTAAACATATCTCTCATGGATTTTCATGGCGTGATGAAATAAAGATGTCTTTTCAGGGGAATCAGTTTTGGATGGATATGAATATCGCTCCCTCCCCTGATAGTGACGAAATTTTTCTCTTCGGCTTAGATATTACAGAAAGAAAAGTGAACGAAGAAATCATTAAGCTGCAGCAACAGCAGATCTTTACTCAATCTCAATTTTCTGCCCTTGGAGAAATGGCTTCAGGAATTGCCCACGAGATCAATAATCCACTTGCGATTATTTCGGGATCTTGTACCGTCATCAATCAATCTCTAAATAATGACGAAATCGATCGTGAATTCTTAGGCGAAATGATGGTTGATATAAAAGATACCGTTAAGAGGATTAGTAAAATTATTCAAGGCTTACGTAATATTTCGAGAGATCCCAGTAAAGACGAGTTTGAAATGGTCTTTATTCCAGAACTCTTTCAAGATGTCGTTTCCCTCTGTGGAGAAAAGTTCAGAGGAAAAGGTATTGACTTAAGAACGACGGGCCTTGATCAGTTAAAAACTATTCCGGTCGAATTGCTTAAAATTCAAATGAGTCAAGTGATTCTCAATTTACTCAACAATGCTTATGATGCAGTTCTAGCAGCTTCTCATGATGAGAAGTGGATTGATCTAAAGTTTATCCATAATCAAAGACGAGATGAAATCGAAATTCACCTCACGGATAGTGGTGATGGAGTTTGTAATGAGATTGTTGATAAAATCTTTAATCCTTTCTTCACGACTAAGGATATTGGAAAAGGTACTGGATTGGGTCTAAGTTTATCTAAGGCCATTATCAAAAGACACCAAGGGGAGTTCAAACTCAATTCAGATAGTGAACATACTCAATTTATTCTTAAATTTCCTCGTATGCAAAATAGAAGCACTATAATGACAAACCCCGCAAGCCTCAATAAAGATGATGTACTATGAAGCGGCTAAGCTATTTTGGCTCTCGAACCAGCTTCGTAGAAACTCTAAAGCAAGAGTTTCATTCTCTAATTGAATCAAACAAGATACTGATTCATCACGAACCACTCGAAAAGCTCGACGATTATTCTTTTAAAAAACATGAACATTCATCTCTCATTATACTCGATGTTTCCCCACTTGATGAGCTTCTTGCCCCACAAATCTGCCCATCTCTTCTTATGCTCAAAGAAGAAAACCTGCTAAAGAATACAAAAGTCATTCTCACCTGCGGCAAGAAACCAAGTTTAGAACTCGAAGGACTTTACCACTCTTGTGGAATTCAGTCTTACTTTGTCTGGGGTGGCGATGAGAAACTCTTTATGAGAAATATATTAGAGTTTCTTGAACATAACACAAGTGATCGTTTTGAGTTCGCTACCCTCCGTAATATAAATACCTCTGTGACCTGTTGGTTTCCTGCAAGTTTTAATAAGATCTCTTCAAAGGTTGCAACGGTAGAGTCGCCAATAGACCTACCTTTGAATAATAAAATCTATACAGAAGGTGGAATCATTCATGATCTAGGTCTTAAGAATATCACGCTAAAATCGAGACTAGAAAGTAAAGAGAACCTATATTATCCGAATATGTATGACTTTATTCCTCCCATTGTCCAGGATGCAAATCATATAACCAAGAGAGATCTCTATGGTG
>JBFHGF010000030.1:0-14745 GCA_041583335.1 Bacteriovoracaceae bacterium | reverse complement strand
GCGTTCCTTCTCGTGTGATTATGGATGCCTTTGAGTGGGAGGATATGTTCCTCTCATGTGGATTGAAAATTCAATATTTTGTTTGCCAATCAAGTATTAAAATCATCCCAGAAGATAGTAGGGATGTTCCTATGAATGGAGATCCGGAGTGTCTTCGTTTTTGTTTAGAAAGGTTCGATTAAAATGGAAAATGCAAAGATGTTTAATGAAGTCTTCACTAAAATTTGGCATGTCTTGACCATTTCTCTCTTTGAAATCAGTGGTCAGAAAGTGAGCCTCTTTTCTCTGCTCATGGCCTGTGTGATTTTCTATATCACGACACTTTTGAGCCGTTGGGCCGAGCGGGCCGTAGGAAGAATTCTCGCAGACAAAAATGAACTCGATAGTGGGGTCAAAGACTCGATTCGTACCTTTACTCGCTATACCGTATTAATTGTCGGAGGCTTTGTTACCCTCGATACGGTAGGAGTCTCCATGTCCTCCTTGGCGGCGGTAGGTGCTGTCTTAATGGTGGGAATTGGTTTTGGACTGCAAAATATTACCCAAAATTTTATTTCAGGGATTATTATCTTATTAGAGCGACCAATCAAAGTGGGTGACCTTATTGAGGTCAAAGGGGTGAGTGGAAAAGTAACTGAAATTGGAGCGCGCTCCACCTTGGTTACAACTCGTGATGATATCTCTATCATTGTTCCCAATTCTCAATTTATTGCCGAGCAAGTGGTCAATGAGAGTTTATCTGGTCAAAAAATACGACTAAAAGTAAAAGTAGGTGTGGCCTATGGAACCGATCCAAGAAAGGTAGAGGCCATTTTAATGAAGGTGGCCGAAGAATGCCCTCAGGTCATCATGTCTCCACCGCCCAAAGTTTTCTTTTTGGATTTTGGTGCTTCAAGTTTGGATTTTGCTCTCTCGGTTTGGATTTCAGAGTTGTGGCAGAATGAATCGATTCTATCTGATATTCGTTTTAGGATTTCCGATGCCTTCAAGGCCGAAAATATTGAGATTCCATTTCAACAAATTGATCTCAAGGTAAAAAACTTCGATCAATCTCCCTCAAACTTAAGCTAAATTAAGATGAGGGAGTAGTGGGCCAAAGTGGGTTAGTCCGTTGTATGGGGAGCTTTATTGATTCCACCACCTCTCACACGAAGGGCAAACTCAACTTCTTCAGGGTAGAAGATTCCACCATTTTTTAGTTCGATTTGATCTTGCTTAAGGATCTGTGCAGGTTTTACATCTTGTGCATTAACCACTTCTTCTACTGCAAATCGTTCGCCGTAGTAAGTTTCAAAACCATCAGCATAGGTTTTATCACTCATACGCTCAACAGGGATTTTTGAGATTTGAACACCAGCGCCAAGCTCAGAGCTTGCGTTGGCCAACTGTAATCCAAAAGGTCCTGTCAAAACAAGAAACATAGTAATGATGATCTTTTTCATATCTTCCTCTCTTACATCATCTTCTCGGCATCTTTCCCGTGGGCCGAGTACTACAGACCGTCCTTTGTCTTGTGGGGCCTAAATATCCTATCTAGACTCGCTTACTTGGTTATATTACAAAGCTGATGCCAAGTTCAGAATACGTACTTTCAAGTGTTTAAGTGGTGCTCTTTGGGAGCACAAGCATTACTTGGCGCGTTATGACCCCACCTAAACGGTTCCTTTTGCCCAAAATAACCCTTATTTTTGCTATCCGTAATTCCGATAAGTTCTGAGTATGGTTACCGGTTTACTCAAGTTATCTCTACTTTTATTGCTGATGGTGGGCGCCCCGGTCCAAGGGGCGGGTGCTTGTCGCGTCCCCAAGAGGCCGGTTGAAGTTAATGTCTTCTTAGACTTCAATGCCAGTTGGCGCGAAGTGAAAGTGGCCCAAGAAGAAGCGTGCAAACAGGGCAAGGCCCTGAGAGTTATTCCTGACTGGTCCCAAAGGGTTGCTTTCTCCCAAATGGCCGAAGAACACACTAAGCTTGAATTGCGCTTAGAGGCCTGTGTAGATGAAGAATGTATCGAACAGACAGAAAATAAGATGGGCCGCGTGGTTGCTTCTATGGAGGAGTTTCACGCCCCTAGGCTTGAACGTGAGAGCATTGATCGTGAGTTAAGGGCAATCGAACAAGAGTTTCCTGATGCCGATTTAGGTCGCCTTCTTATTTCTGGTCACGATGGCGGTGGAAACTTCAATGGTTTTCATGGGGGTCTTTCACGCCAAGAAATTTATGAAGTCTTTGATGGCCACCCACGCTTGCGTGAGAGTGTCAAAGGGCTCTACCTCTTAGGTTGTAATTCAGGTACGACGATGGAGCTTTCTCTATGGGGAAGTATCTTTCCCAAGGCCACTTTTGTCAGTGGTTACGAAGGACAGGCCCCCCTCAATTTTCGCGCTAAGGGTCTTGATTACCTCGCTTCCTCGCTACGGCGAGAAGAGGAGATTATGGCGGCCAAAACCCAAAAAGAAGTAGAGGATCGCCTTTTGCAAATTGATCATATTCGCGAGGGCTTCACTGGTTTGCGCCTAATATGCCCGGGACTTGGTAGTGGCGATGGAGCAGCTGTGGAACTCAACGCTTTTGGATTACCCCAAGATAAAGGAAGTTTTCTGCGCTCAGATCCAACGGCCGGTTGTCATTCCGAAAAATTTGAAGAAAATCACGAAAAGTTTCTTAAGTACTATCATGGCCAAATGCCCATCCCTCATGAGACAGGTCCATCGTCCCCAGTTAGGGCCTTATATAATTTTGCTTCTAGTAATGCCCACTGTATGAAATTTCAAGAGGAGTTTAAAGTTCCGGTGAATGTGGCCTTTGGCCTAAATTTCTATCATGCCTTCAAAAGAAATAGCATCAAGTCCACCCAGAATTTGAAAGATCAGCTTCGTGAGGAACTGGAGATGGATATAGATCGACTCTATGATCAATATGATGAGCATATTAAAGAAGTCATGCAATTGAATAAGAAAATGGAAGAGGCCGGAAAAATTTTTGAAAAGCTTCATGGAGATAAATCAAAAGTTTATACCACCGAACAAATGTGGGATGTCATTAATACCATGGAAGAATTTTGGAAAAATGATCTAGAGGAAGGTTCGCCACGGCAATTGTTATTGGATACCCTAAAAGTTGCGATGTGGAATGGAACAGGTGAGAGTATTTCTCACCGTGAGGTGATGTCCCTTTTTAAAAATGCGGCGGGAAAAGCTGATAAGCCCAGTCGTAGGAGTTTTCGCAAGAAGTATGGGCCGATGGTAGAGAAATTAAATAAACTCAATAAAGAGTTCTATAACCTGCTCCCAGAAGAACAAGGACAGCTATTGTCTGCACAAGCTTCACAAAGAAAGCTTCTGAAAGATGCAACAAGAGCAGAACTCTTAAATGACTTTACCATTCGCAACAAAGAAATCAATAGGCTTCGTGCCCAGGCCAATGCCCATCTGTTGGAGCAAATGGATGATTCTTCAGATTCTTTTTATGGCGTGATTACTGCAAAGGCCTTTGAGACTAAAGATAAAGTGAATGAAGCATTTTCCAATTATCAGTCGGGGGCCATTGACTTAGAATGTGTTCCCTTTACTTGGCATGAAGAATTGGATGCAGACGATCCAGATCTAGGCAAGGGAGATCCGTGTGAACTTAGGCAAATGTAGCAGATTATTTGGAATAGTGATCTGTATAGTGCTCTTGAGCTTTTCAAGTCACGCGACGGATTTAAAGGATCAAGTGGCCCTACCTCAATGGAGCTATCAGGCCTTTCATCCTGAAGATAAGGCCATCATCGAACAGGTGCTCAAGAGTGAAGGCAACCGTCAGTTGATAAAAGTTAATTCCCTGCCTAGGGATGCCCAACTTGTTATAGATGACGTGGATGCTATCCTCTATGATTGTGGCCTTTTTTCTATTCTTAAAGAGAGCGATATTCTTGAGCGAATGATGCTTGTAAAGCAGGCCCAAGTAGGCAGTCTCTCACAGCTCTTAAGGAAGTATCCAGATCTGGATCAGGAAAAGCTCAAGCACTTGTATGGGTTATTCCTGCACGATTAAACTGAGGCAACAATGAAGGCCTTCAAGCTTTTCTTTCATCTCTTCTACACTATAGTTGCCGATTGCATTCTGGATGGCGACAAAGCAATCTTCTTCAGTATCCATAAAGCGATCTTCTGGCCCGAGATCGAGAGAGAAGGCCTCACAAAACTCTTGCCAATACTTTTCTTCAATACAGGCAATGGCCAAGTGCGCGCGGTGATTCTTTAAAGGATAGATATTATAACAAGGGTAGCGACCGCTATGGAGGAAAGTATCTTGCACACCTTTGAGGTCGGGAGCATAGAGGGGATTCCATGTGGCCTCGATGGACTCTTCAAGACTCACTTTTTCATACACCCATACTTGATCTTTTAAACTCTTTACGGCACAGGCCAAGACTTTTTGGGCGATAAGATGGGCAAAGGTAGCACCTGCTATTGGCAAAAAGGGAGGGGCAACTCTCTTGGTCTTATTGCGCTTCTCCCACTGTTTAATATGAAGGGTGAGTAATCCCATCTCAGCGAGTACATTGAGATCGTGCATGGGGCGATCATGATGATGAGAGGCCGTGATTTCCACGTAGCTGCCCCACTGACTCTTTTGGGCCATTTGTTCAAAGCTTAGCCCATACTGTCCTTGCACTTTGGTCGGCCAGCCCATAATGATCATATGGGCCTTCTTGCAAAGGGCCTGAAGTTCATCCTCATTTTCAGGGTTAAGGATAAAGTGGTCCTTATCCTTATTCATATTCTTGTACCAACTCTGAAAGGCAATATCTTGGGCGCCCATTTTTAACGACTTGAAGGGGTCGGGGTGGGTCTGTGTTTCAACCTTTATGACCTGCGCCCCCAACTCAGAGAGCATATGCCCGACCAAAGGACCAGGCAGACGAGATGAGAAATCGAGGATCACTAATCCATCAAGAGGTTTCGATTGGGCCATCTTTACTTATCCGCTTCGGGTGCAGGTTGACCTTTGGGGGTTAGAGTTTCAATAAAGCTCTGGATCCCATCTCCTTGCAACTCACATTCGTTTAGGTTACAGATCTGCCATTGGTTGGCCTCACTGGCCACTTCACTTTGGCCTGAAGAGTCTAGGACAAAGCGTGGGAGAAAGTAGCCCATGAAGCTCACAAAGTTTTCATCTTGAAGCCACTTTTGAGGAATCTTTATCACTCGGTAGGCCGTCTCAGGATAACTTAGTGAGCGCAGCCCCTCGCCCCCAGAGATGGGATTTTTGAGGATAAAGTGCTTGGCCTCATCCATATAGTCATTGAGCTCAATTCCAAAGTCGGGATCTTGCAGAAGAACGCGACCTCTTTTAATGAGCTGAATGAGAGTCATAGGCAATGACTTGAAGGAGCTGTCATAAGGTCCAACCGGTTGATTGGGATAGAGCTCATGCTCATTAAGGGCCTGAGGACGGGTGAGCAGTAGTTTCTTTTCTTCGTTGTAAAACTCTTTGAAAATGAAGTTCATCGTATCGCTGAAGTTTTGCTTGAAGGTAGGGTTACCTGTAATTTCAAAGACACGAAGCATGGCCTCACTGAAGCTGACAAAGTCTTCGAGATAGGGAAGCCCACCTTCATTTGTGGTTGAGTGTTTAAGCATCATGCCTTGGTTATTTTTAGATACCAAGAAATTATGGTAGTGGCCCTCTAGGGCCTTGTTGAAAATTTGGCTGGCCTTATTTTTGATGGGATCAATTTGGCAGTATTGGATGACATCGACTAGCGCCGAGAGCATCATGGAGTTCCAAGAGCAGATTCCTTTATTATCAGTTGCCGGTGGGATTCTATCTTTGCGTTCTTCAAGGATTTGCTTGCGAATGCGGCGTACTTTTTCCCAATTCTCCTGAGTGTAGAGATCTTTCTTGTATTCAGGGTTAAGGGAGATGACGTTAAGCCCATTAGTGAAGTTTCCGCCTTTGGAGATATTGAACCACTTTTTTAATGTTTCAAGTTCACTAGTCAAATCATCTTTGTCATCACTGGCCTTATTGACTACGGAGTCAAACTCCTCTTCAGTAAAAGTAAAGAAGAGCCCTTCATGTCCTTCGCTATCGGCATCTTGAGCGCTGAAGAAGTAACCCGTTTCGTGCATCATTTCAGATTGAATATATTCAAGGGTATTCATGAGGGCATCAAAGACCAACGGGGAGGGGTAGACCAGACCAAATTTCGCCAACAGGCGCAGAAGGCCAGCCTGATCGTAGAGCATCTTTTCAAAGTGTGGCACCATAAAATGGTCATCGGTACTGTAGCGGTGGATTCCCCCACGGGCGTGATCACTCATTCCTCCCATCAGCATACGCTCAATGGAATCTACAATATGCTGACCAAAGGATTTATCGATCATCCCTTCAAGCATCTGTTCCACGGCCCATTCATAGAAAGCAAAGTGAGGAAATTTAGGAGCAGAACCATAGCCTTTATGGTCGTTATCCGCATACTCTTTAATGGCATCCATTATGGCCATGGGAGGGGGGAAATGCCCTTGGAATTCAACCGGCTCTCCTGGTTCATAACCTTTTTCAATGGCCTCGGTAACATTGGCGGCGTTCGTTTGTACTTGTTCAGAATCTTCTGTGTAAGCGCGATGAAGCTCTTTAATCAGTTCTAGAAAGGTAGCGCCTTCCTCACGCTTCACTTTAGGGTAGTAAGTTCCCACAAAGAAAGGACGCATATCAGGCATGAGAAAAGCACTGAGGGGCCAGCCTCCGGTTTTAATGAAGAGCTGACAGGCCTGTTGATAGTATTGATCAATATCGGGATATTCTTCGCGATCAACTTTGATAGAGATAAAGTTTTCATTCAAGAAACTCGCTACTTCGCTATCGCTAAAGGATTCCTTGGCCATCACGTGGCACCAGTGGCACGAGCTGTAGCCGATACTTAGAAAGATAGGTTTATTTTCATCTTTGGCCCTTTGGATGGCCTCTGGTCCATAGGGGTACCAATCAACGGGATTGGTTTTATGCTGTTGCAAGTATAGTGACTTCTCTTCGGCCAAGCGGTTAAGTGTTTCACTCATGGGGGGGATTCCTTTATTTAGATCGTCTTAATATATATAAGTATTAATATTTAAATTTTCAGTTTCTTCTTATGGTTGAGGTATCCATGATAGGCCAAGGCCATGAAAGTATGAAGGGGAAATATTGGTTAAAATGAGGACAAGTTTTGTCAAAGTCTAGTGCGAGGCAGTATGTGCAGTCTTTAATAATGCGTGGTGGCAAATTATTACAGGGTTTACGACAAATGCGACAAAAAAACCGTGAAAAAAGCTCTACCGCCCCATCAATATTACACTTTCTCGCTATTATGAGTTGCCAAGTGCTGTTGGAGCACGCTAGGTAACGCCTATGAAAATTTCACTAGACCTTAATCCTCAGGACCTTTTCGGTAAGGATGCCCCTTTTGCGCCTCATTGGCAGAAGGCCGTTGCCTACCCAGAAACAGTTATACCTGAAGTGATGAAGGAGCATTATCCGAGACCAAAGACTATGGCCATGGCCCTATTCTTTCTCTTTATATTCTATGCTTTGGTGGAATCGGCCCAATACTCTGTTTCGGGCAAGTTTCTCACTCCAGAAATTCTTCGTGGTCCAACTTATGGTCCCGTCTTTAATAAAGGTCAGTACATTTTTAAGAATGTTGATTTCTCCAAAACAGGGAAGTCCTTTGCCTACAATCTGCCCCTGTGGCGTTTGCAAGAGCTACCTTATGAACAAATTCGTGCTGAAATTTTAAAGTCGACACCAAGAAAAATGAAACCTCGTCTCGATAAGTTCATCGACTACGCTTTCTATTATGCGCAAACCTACCAAGTAGATCCGCTATGGGTTCTGTCGATTATGTGGGTGGAGAGTCACTTCAAACCTGAAGTAAAAAGTAGGGTGCACGCTCGTGGTTTAATGCAAATTATGCCTGGGACCGCCCACTACTTAAATCATCTCTTGGATCGCCCTTTGACTCCTAAGCTGGCCATTGAGTTAAGTAAGGACCCCGCTCATAATATTCAGTTGGGCACGTATTACTTAGGTCGCCTTCTTCGTCGCTTCCAGGGTAACCATGTCTACGCTACGGTTTCCTATAATATGGGACCTGGATTTACCCTACGTCGTTTGAGAATGGGGCGTCCCGTGGGAACTCGTAACCATTATCTCGATAAAGTCCGTCGTGCTTATCGTCGCCTCAGTGTCAACGTGAGAAAGACTCTGCGCACGACACCGGCCCTTTATACCCAGACCTATGTGTCGCTCAATAAGCTCAACACTCTTCCCGATGCCAGTTTCCGTCTTATCAGTTGGTGGAATGCGGAAGTGGAAGAAATCAACACGAAGTTGTCCAAATCAGAAGTGGCCCCGTCTTTTACCTTGTAGGTAATTCTTGTTTTGATTGTTTGCAGCATTTAATTTTCATCCTTTTCCATCCCTTTTCCTCTTGCTAAAGTAAGAGCTTCACTTACACACAACAAAATTACGGAACCCCATGGCCTCAACATTTTCTAAAGTTATTGCTATTGATGGACCAAGTGGATCGGGAAAATCCACCATGGCCAAAACCTTGGCTTCACAGCTTAAGATCCTCTTTATTGATACAGGGGCGATGTTTCGCGCTCTTGGTTATTTTGCCGATTTGAAGGGCGTTGAATTTAAAGAAAGTGACGAGCTCTCTGAGTTTTTGAATAACTTGCATATGGAATATTCTGACAACGCCGAGGAGCTGATCAAGATCAATGGCGAAAACCTTACTTCCCATATTCGTGAACACCGAGTGAGTACCTTGGCCAGTTTGATCTCCCAGCTTCCCTCTGTACGCACTTTCCTCTTAAATTTTCAAAGAGATTTAGGGGCCAATACGATTTGTGTAATGGAAGGTAGAGATATCGGAACGGTTGTCTTTCCCGACTCCTTTTGCAAAATCTTTATTACCGCCTCACCTGAAGTGAGGGCAAAACGCCGCTATGACCAAATTAAGGCCCTCGATCCTCAATCCAATGAAACTTATGAACAGGTTTTGGAAGATGTGGTTGAGCGTGATCGTAAGGATACCCAAAGGGAAGTCGCCCCTTTGAAAGTTGCCGATGGTGCAACGCTAGTAGACACCAGTGAGATGAGTGAAGCTGAAGTGCTTACGCGCTTGATTGAAATTGCCCGCCAAAGAGCAAGTGACTATAATCTAACGTTATGAAGATCTTAATCAACCGAACGGATGCCATTGGGGATACTCTCTTAAGTATTCCCCTCGGCCGTTTGATTAAATACTTTCACCCCGAAGCCCAGCTTGCACTAATCGTTTCACCACGCTCCAGTGAATTGATTCCCCTATGTGTCGGGGTTGATCACGTCTTTACCCTCAATACCAAGGCATCCCGCAAAAATAAGTGGCAGCAGTGCCGCGAGTTCTTTGCTGAGTACACTCCCGATTACTATTTCCATATGGGCGGAGACTTTACTCCTTCGGCCTATGCTTTCTTTAAAGGGATTAAATTTCGTGGCGGCCTGGTTTCGAAGGTGCCTTCCTTTATACTTCTCAATCAAGGGGTGCGCCAATCTCGCTCCCATGGAGATAAGCATGAATCCGAATTTAATATGGATTTGGCCGCGCCTATGGGAATCCATTGGGATCAACTCATGCGTAATCAGCATTCACAGGAGTTGGCCCCCGTTTTTAAGCTCGATTCCAAGCGCAGGCAAGAAATTTGCGAAGAGCGCTTTTCATTTGCAGGAAAGAAATTGATTTTTATTCATCCTGGTATGTCGGGGCACACTCTGAACTGGCCCAATTCCCACTATGGGCAGCTGGCCAATCGGCTCCATCACGAATTTGGTGAGACCCATAAAATTGTAGTGAGCTTCACCCCTGGAGATCTCTCCTATGTGGATGGAATGAAAGAGGCAATGGATGGGCAAGCTTTAGAAGAAACTTATTTCTTCGATGGTTCACTAAAGGGTTTAGTGGACTTTACTTATGCCCTTTCCTTGGCCGATTTATTTATAGGACCATCTACGGGAACTACACATATGGCCAATGCGCTTCGCTTAAAGCAAGTTGCCCTTTATTCCCCAATCAAGGTACAATCTGAAAAAAGATGGGGACCATTTTATCGCGACTCAAAAGTTGTGGTCTTTTCTCCCCGTGAGAATGATATTGAAACATTAGGAATAGAGCAGTCAATGCACTCTATTTCCGTAGACGAAGTCTTTGAAAGTTGTCGTCGCCTTATTCTTTATAAAGGATAGATTATGAAAATTATGGAGCGCTCTCGTTTTGATGAACTCTTAACTAAATTTGATACCATTGGCCCCATCGCTATTGTGGGAGATTCTGGAATTGATAAATATACCCAAGGGGAAGTGAAGAGAATCTCTCCTGAAGCACCTGTTCCCGTAGTGGAAGTGCAGAAAGAATGGGAGAAGTTGGGGTTGGCCGCAAATATTGGCCACAACCTTAAAGACTTGGGTATCGATAGCACCTTGTGCTCTGTCATTGGAGAAGATCTACGGGCCCCGCGTTTTGAAAATCTTTTAGAAGACTCTGGTCTTAAAACTTGGGGAATTGTGCGTGATGATTCTCGTCCTACCATCTTTAAAGAGCGCATCACCACGGCCACTCAACAAGTTTGTCGTATCGATTATGAAGACAAGCAATTCATCACCCCTGAGGTAGAGAAGAAGCTCTTGGAGCGTTTGAGTGATTTTGTGGATGATCACACGGCCATTATCCTTGAAGACTATTCTAAGGGCACCCTTACGGAAAAAGTGATCAAAGAAACCATTCAAATTGGAAAGAACGCCGGCAAGATGGTCTGTGTTGATCCTGGAGTTTCTACCGACCCTCTTTTTTATAAAGGATGCAGTTTACTAAAGCCCAATCTAAAAGAGGCGATCTTGATGGTCGAACATTTAGGTAAGACCTATAGCAAGTTAGGCCTACAAGATATGGCGAGCTTTTTGATGGAAAAACTAGAATTAGAAAAGCTTGTGATTACTCTAGGGCCCGAAGGGATGGCCCTCTTGGATCGTACGCTTAAAAGTGATCGCATTGAAATCATTCCCACTGCCGCTCAAGAGGTCTTTGATGTTAGTGGGGCAGGGGATACCACCATTTCACTCTTAACAGCGGGCCTTCTCGGTGGTGCTAGTCTTAGTGAAGCGGCCTTCTTAGGTAACTGTGGCGCAGGCGTGGTCGTGGCCAAGAAAGGTACGGCCACTGTGAGTCGCAAGGAATTGGTGGATTTCTACTTTCGCCTTAAACAAAGTTCTGAAAATTAAATATGAGTGAACTTAAGGAGGCCTCTAAAGTCCTCTCGTTCTGTTCCGTTCTCTATCGTCACGACCATTGGGATGAGGAGCGCTTAATGGCGCTGCTTATCGAAACCGGTATCCACAACGATTTGTACTTCTCTCATCAGCACAACTCCATGCATGAATATTATGACAAAGAGATGGGGGAGCCCCTGTCGCGCTTCTTTGTTGGCGATATGCGTCTACGTTCACGTGAAGATTTGGTGGCCCTTAAGCTAAAGGCGGACGTCATGGAGAAAAAGTATTGCGTCAATGGGGCGCGTACTTTCAATTTTGATCCCGGATACGTGGCCATGGAACAGATGGTCTTGGCCACGGGCAAGCCCTATTCCCATCGCCCTTATTTAGGGGATGGAGTCTATGCTGAGCTGACCTACGCTTGGGAGGGTGGCCAGTGGCGCAGCTTTCCCTGGACCTATCCCGACTATGCTGATGGCCGGGCCTTAGAGTACTTTGAATTGCTACGCCAGATGCTCAAAGGGGAAATACCCCATTGATCAGAAGAGGTGCTCAGGTAGCACTCGCGCAGCTCGTGTAACCTGAATCTTAGTGCATCAAGGGGAAATATCCCCTTGATTTTCCGAGTCATTAGTGAAAAAATCCGGCCTAAGAAAATCCTACATTCTCTTGAATTAATTTGATGAGGAATCTAAATGATTGACCAACTGGAAACCCTTGAAAAAGAGTTTTTGGACGCCGTTCAAAAGCTTACCACTGAAGCGGATCTGCTTAACTTAAAATCGGACTACCTTGGAAAGAAAGGTAAGGTCTCCGAAGTTCTTGCTGGACTACGTAATGCCACCCCTGAAGAGCGTAAGCTCGTAGGACCCAAGGCCAACGGCCTTAAGGATCAAATCCAGGATGTCATTGGCCAAAGAATTCAGGTCCTAGAACTTGACCAAATCAATACGAAGCTAGAAAAAGAAAAGATTGATTTGGCCCTTACTGAAGATGTCATGGCCACGGCCCCTCATCATGGTGGGCTCCACCCCAGAACTTTGATTCAAAGAGAAATTGAAGATGTTTTCTTGAGCATGGGATTTGATATTCTTGATGGACCCCATATTGAAGATGAGTTTCATAACTTTGAGGCCCTGAATATTCCGGCCAACCATCCGGCCCGTGATATGCAAGATACCTTTTGGTTCCACAACCCTCATGACGATAGCGTGAAGGAAAAGCACCTTCTCCGTACCCACACTTCAACGATTCAAGTGCGTGGGATGCTAGAGCGCACTCCTCCTTTTCGCTTCATTGCCCCTGGTACCGTATTTCGTTGTGAGAGAACGGATGCCAGTCACGAAATCGTATTTAACCAACTTGAAGGTATGATGGTGGGAAAAGATATTTCTGTATCCAACCTCATCTATTTTATGAAAGTTCTCTTAAAAGAAATTTTCAAAAAAGAAGTAGAAGTTAGGCTACGTCCTGGTTTTTTTCCTTTTGTTGAACCTGGTTTTGAACTGGATATCAATTGTTTGATCTGCTCAGGAAAAGGCTGTTCAGTATGTAAGCAAACGGGTTGGGTAGAGCTTCTACCATGTGGAATGGTTCATCCCAATGTTCTCAAGGCGGGAAATATTGATCCTGAAGAGTTCAATGGTTTTGCCTTTGGTCTCGGCCTCGATCGTTTGGTTATGATGAAGTATGGAATCGATGATATCCGCCACCTCAATAGTGGTGATCTTCGTTTCAATGAACAATTTAAATCTTATTAAGGTAAATATATTATGCTTATTTCATTAGATTGGATTCGTGATTTTACAGATGTTCCTGTGGAACTTTCCTCAAAAGATATTGGTCTCCGCTTGACTATGGGAACGGCCGAGGTTGAAGAAGTTCTCGAAGTTGGACAATTTTGGAATCAGATTCGTGTGGTTGAAATCACTCATATTGAGAGTCATCCCGAAGCGGATAAGCTCAACTTAGTCACCTTTAAACTTAATGACGAAGAAAGCTTTCGCGTGGTTTGTGGTGCGGCCAATGTACGTGTCGGACTTCGCACTCCTTTTGCTCCCATTGGAACAACTCTACCAGTAGGATTTACTCTAGAGCCCAAGAAAATTCGCGGCATCCTCTCAGAAGGAATGCTATGTTCAGAAGAAGAGTTGGGACTTAAGGATTCAAGCTCTGGGATTATGGAATTGCCTGAAGATGCCCCTCTAGGACTTTCTCTAAAAGAATATTGGGAAAAGAATTCGGATATTCTCTTCGATATTGATAATAAGTCCCTGACTCACAGACCTGATCTATGGGGACACTATGGCATGGCCCGCGAATTTAGTGCTCTCTTTGATCGTGAACTCAAAAATCCTTTTGATGAATCTTGGAGCAGTTCTTTAGAAAAAGAATTCAATAACGAAGCTGCACCTCTTAAGGTTGTGGTTAAAGAAGATAGCTGTGGATTGGCCTATTTTGGACTAAGTATCAATAATGTAAAAGTAGGAGAGTCTCCTCAATTCATTAAAGATAGGCTCAATGCTGTGGGACTACGTCCTATCAATAATATTGTGGATATCTCTAACTATGTGATGCTAGAGCTTGGTATGCCTTTGCATATCTTTGATCGCAATAAGATTGAAGGGGATACCCTGACGATCAAGGCCGTAGGGGAAGAGACTACTTTTGAAACTCTTGATGAAGTGCAAAGAAAACTAATTCCTAGTGATACAGTAATTACAGATGCTAGTAAGCCCCTTGTTATTGCTGGTATCATGGGTGGTTTAAATTCAGGTGTAACTGAAGAGACGCAAAATATTTTTATTGAAGTGGCCAATTGGAAATCAGATGCCGTGCGCAGAACTTCTACTCGCTTAGGCCTGAGAACAGACTCTTCTATGCGCTACGAGAAGACCTTAGATTCTCAGCTTTGCTATAGAACACTACTAAGAACTTTTGAGATGATTAAGAAGCAGTGTCCTGAAGCAACTGCAGTTGGAGGGGTTCAATACGATGGCCAAGACCTCTCTGAATATACTCCCTTAGTTCTTCATACTTCCGTTGAAGAAATTTGTTCAACACTTGGAAAAGAACTCTCTACCAAAAGAGTTGTAGAGCTTCTTGAAGCTCTTGATTTTAAAATTCAAAAGAAAGAATCGGCCCTTGTTATTGAAGTTCCTAGCTATCGCTCGACTAAGGATATTGAGTGCAGCGCTGATATTATCGAAGAAGTGGGGCGTATTATTGGTTACGATAATATTGATCCCGTTGGACCTCTATTGGATGTTCGTCCCGTTCGTTTATCCCTTCTTCAAGAAATGAAAAGAAAGGCCTGTGATTATTTAAGCCTTCATGCTCAGTCACTCGAAGTGACGACCTATCCGATGATTGGAGAGAAACTGCTGTCCAAGGCCGAGTGGAATAATAAGATTGATGATCTTAGAGTGATCAACTCTCTTTCTAACGACCACGACCGTATG
>JBFHGF010000029.1:0-14964 GCA_041583335.1 Bacteriovoracaceae bacterium | reverse complement strand
GCAGGCGATCACACAGGAGACGGATATGCGCTTTGCGGTCGCCAAGGCGCGAGGCACATGGGCGACGGGTATCAAAATCTATGCAAACCTGCCGGCTGGCGAGGTACGCCGCATCACGGACGAGGCACACACGCAGGGTATCAAGGTGTGGGCGCATTCCATGGTCTTTCCAGCGTACCCGAGCGAAGTCGTGGCCTCAGGTGTGGATGTGATTTCCCACGTTTGCCGTCTCGCTTTCGAAAACGCAGGTGAACGGCCGGAGGTTTACCACCACAAGGTGGCGCTTGATTTTGCGAACCTCGATCCGCGCTCTGCAGTTGCCGAAGGCATATACAAGGATATGCTGGCACGTGGCACCATCCTCGATGCAACGGTATGGCTTTATGCCAACCGGGAAGCCCATGAGGAGAAGAAGCCTGCGGAAAAGCGCGACAGGACCATCTGCCCGTCCGGTTTTGCCGGCAAGTTGACTGAGTTAGCCTACGATGCCGGCGTCGATATCTCGACCGGAACGGACGGTATGCTGCCGTTTGATGCTGACTATCCCGCGCTCTTTGACGAGTTTGAGGTGCTGGCTGGCAAGGCCAGCATGCCGCCACTGCAGGTTATTCGTTCAGCAACATATGTGGGGGCCCGTGTGCTTGGGCTTGAAACCGACCGTGGTACGATTGAGCCGGGCAAGCGCGCGGACCTTGTTTTCCTGTCGAAGAACCCGCTTGAAGATATTGCCAACATGCGTTCGGTTATCCTGACAGTCAAAGGCGGGACCGAATACCCGCGGGAGAACTACCATGGCATCAGCAAGGAAGAGCTGGGGGAGTGACACCATGAAAACGGAATGGAAACAAGCTATTGCCCGCCGTGACTTCCTGCGCCTTGCCGGTGCGGGAGCTGCCGCTCTCCCGTTAGCTTCTTTCGCCAACACGCCGCTACTGGCGGACGAAGGCGGTTGGCCGGGGCTCAGGCAGGCTATTGTCCTCAATAACCTTGGCGGGCTGTCGGACCCCAATGCCCGGCTGAAGAATTTCCAGAAGAAAAAGGAAACCGGCAACCCTGTCGCAGGCCGCAAGGGAATGACCATCAGCCCACGTGCCCTTGAGGATGCGATCAATACGGCAAAAATGTATCTGGAAGTTATAAAGCGCTTTCACGCCTAGTAGGAAATACTCAATTATCGTAGGCCATAAAATCAAGTGGATTAATCGCCTTTGAATCGTGACGAATTTCGAAATGCAAGTGAGGCCCAGTGGATCTTCCCGTCATTCCAACTTGAGCAATAACCTGTCCTCGATATACTTTTTGACCTTTTTTCGTAAAATTCTTTTTTGCATGAGCGTAGACAGAAAAGAGCCCACCAGCATGGGATATCACTGTCAAGTTCCCATACCCTGAAAGGTTATCCCCAGAATAAATAACAATGCCATCTTCGGCCGCAACGATTGAAGTTCCTACACGGGCCGCAATATCAATTCCCTCATGTGATCTTCCCCAACGTTTACCAAATTTAGAAGAAAGGCGTTTAGAAGAAGGCAATGGCCACGCAAACTCTCCATTATAAGTTAAATACTCTGTCGTTATATTACTGGTCCCGGAAAGCAGCCCACGATTTAAGGGAACAAAAACCCACTGTCCACTAGCAATCTTTCTACCTTTATTGGCCACTTCCATTTTCCACTTGGGAACTTGATACTTCTCTCCAATGGAAGCAAGCGTTTCACCATTTTGCAGCTGGATATACTTCCCGCTTTTAAGACCGGCACAAGAAGATACTGCAATAAGAAGCATCGAACTCAGCATTATAAATGTAAACAATTTACTTATATAGGTCATAATGTTTTTAGTAATTCATCCCATTCACTAACTTTTTCGGCATCTTTTCCTAAAAGATTAATAATCCCTACAGAGACATAATGATTGTCCACAGCTACGCAGTCGCTCCCTGCTGTCTCACAGTGCCCTTTATATACACCACCTAACCAAAAGTACTCACGGCCTCGAAAATCTCTACGAGGGGCAATTTCTTCAGAATAGTAACGCATACCTAGATGGGTTATTTTCGCACCTAAAAGGTCGGATTCTTTAATATCTGGCACATTCACATTCACTACGTGAAGTGGTGAGATCAAATTTAAAATATCTTTCTTAAGTAGCTTTAGAATAAAGTTGGCCGCGCTCGAAAAGTGGATAGGATGCTCAGGACCTTTTGTGAAATCACAAGCAGTGGAGACTGCAATGGCAGGGATATTGTGAAAAACCGCCTCACGAGCTGCGGCCATAGTCCCTGAGTAGTAAATATCTTGGCCTAGGTTGGCCCCACGATTTATTCCAGAAATAACAATATCAGGACGCTCTTGCATGAGATGGGCGATGCCCATCAGAGTGCAATCGGCAGGATAGCCCGAGCAGCCGAAAATATCTTCATTCTCCTCGACTTTAATCACACGCAAAGGATTATCAAGGGAAAGAGTATGGCCAGTAGTGGATCTCTCTTCCAGTGGAGCAACAACAAAGACTTCATGCTCTTTGGCCAAGGTTTTATAGAGAGTATTGATCCCTGGTGCATAAACACCATCATCATTAGAGATTAAAATCCTCATGATTAGTCCTATAGTTTATAGAGTTAAAGATTATGCTTTCGTATATAATCGACCTGTTCTCCAAAAAGCTTGAGGTCAACATTTCGAAAACATACTTCGACATCACTACATATAGCTAGACTTACGTAATCAAAATCAAGGAGTTCGTATAGAGAGGGAAATATATCCGATTTCCATTGTCGGACTAAAAAATGTTCAATTTGGCGTTCTAGAAATTTTATTGCTCGATAATATTCTACAATCCATGCATCAAAATAACCGCGGGTATGAATCCCTTCAAGATAGCTATAATCAAAAGTGAAGCCTCTGAAAAAGTCCCCACAACTGCTCTTCAAATCTCCGCGATAACCGTCAAAGGTAAGAATATAAGGAGTCTTAAATTGATCATAATATTCTTTCGACTGCGTGTCCGAAAACTCCAACACGAGATTACCACCATAAACTTCTTTTACTTTTTTTAAAATATCCTCAACTATAAACTCTTTCTCATTTTCAAAGAGAAGATAAACCGTTCCCAGTTTCACATCTTTCAGCATTTCAACTAACCGGTAGGACTGAATATAATTGAGCGAGCGCGGACGAAGGTCAAAGCCTATGCTGTAGACATTATTTTCTTTAAGAAGCTGAATAGTTCTCTGGTCATAGAGACCAGTGATGCGCAGTTGAGTCTTCATTCTTCTTATTATAAACAAACATTAACGCATTGTCCAAAACATCCTTTGGGCAACTTGTTCCCACCGATTCAGGATGAAATTGAAGACCTAAACCATTGGGTAAATCAATCAAAACGATTTGCTCATTTTCAATAATACAAGCTCCTTCAGCACATGCAGTTTGTGCCAAAGACCAGCTATTATAGAACATGGCCTTAGAGCAACGATCATCAAGACCAAGAAAGTCAAATGTTTGAGGAAGATCAAGGCTTCGCCCATGAACGGGCTCATCTATGCGCTTTAAATCATACCCTTTAGTAAACCCAAGAATTTGATGGCCAAGACAAATTCCCAAGAACCTCTGCTTTGACGAAGCCTCTTTAACGAAGAGACAAAATTCACTATAGTCACTTAAATGACCAGGGCCTGGCCCTAAAATAACGAGATCGTAAGCATAAATAAAATCTCTCTTTTTCAATAACTCATCATAGGTGAGGATATCTACCCCATGCCCCAAATTCAAAACCAATTGAATAATATTGTAAGAAAAAGAATCGTAGAAATCGACAAAGAGAATATTAAGCTTTGTGGGTATCACTAGAAACCGGCCCCTGAAAAGCCCGCCTCACTGAAGTTAATCAAGAAATTAAATCCATATTGCTTTTGGGCCAAGGTACTTGTGTAATCAATTTGCACCATCCAACAGTCATTATTTGGTCTATAGGTTATTCCATAATTAGTGCGATAGGATGTTTTTTCAGCAATATTATATTCCCAATTTCCAGAGAAATAGATTTCATCAGAAAGATAAATATTCCCAGACATCGTTAGGAATTTATCCACTGGTTCACGAAAGGAGTTGTAGCGAAGACCTGAAGCGATATTCCCAAAGCTAAAGGAGCGATTAACACCTCCATAAGCAATATGTTCACTTGTGGCATAATAGTAATACTCTTCAAATGAAAAGCTCGTTTGCCCCAAACTAAATCCTGTATTGATATGCAACCTGGTAAGGCGCTCTTCAAAACTTAATTCCTTACCAGAGTCATCGGTGTCACGATAAAGATCGAACCCCTGAGAAACATTGAAATAGCTAATATTAGAATAATTAAAATTATTTCGGATACTCTTACCATCTTTAAGAAGATCTGTTCCCGCCACGGACTTTCTCGTTACCGTATTATTCCACTGCAGCTCAATGGTATTATTAATAGGAAGAGTTTTCTTAGAAGTCTCATTGAGGGCCTGGAATTCTTGGGAGCGGATAGTATCAATACTATCAAAACGCCCCTCACCTCTTTGTATTTGGTTATAGAAATTTTGATTTCCCTTATAGTCTTGCTTAGAGAGGAAATAATGCTTTAATTTAAACTCTTGACGGTGGCGATAACTATTACGAATGATTTTATACGTTTCTTCACTAACATCTTTGATTGGAGGAAGTTCACCAATCAGATTTGAATCTACCGTCTCACTTGGTAGATTTTCTTCTCTATCGTTAATCGCTGACTCTTTTGGAATTTCTTCTTTGTACGCAAGTCCAAAGATTTTATCGAGAGTTAGGGTCATCTCTGTTTCGTAGACAACACCATACTTTCTAAATCCTTTATCTTTTTCTAAGTGGGAGAAACGATAATTTTGATAATCAAGCTCTACTTTTGTTTGAGCACTGACTGGCCCCAATTGCCCAAAATTCCAAAGCAATCGTGGCACAACATTGATACGCTTAGCATTTCTAATATAGTCATTTTCTTCAATATGATTTTGCTTAAATACTGTAATGTCTGAATCTAAAGAGAAGCTCAATTTATTAAGTAAAGGAATATCCGTTTCGAGAAGTGTAACCGGTGACATATCAAAAGAAAGCTTGGGAAGGATCTGAACATAACGGTTATCAAACTCACGTGATTCTCTATAAAGGTGACTGGTACGAAAGCCAGAGAACACATCAACATTAAAAAGATCATTACGATAATCAAAGAAGGTTTCAATACCAGAGTCAGGGGCCAATAGCTTGTCATCAGTATAAATATTGTAATCACGATTCATGTCAAAATCGCGTGGTTTAGTAAAGTTGAAGTGATGGTTAAAATTATTACTATTGGTGTAGTGGTGTTCCCACTGGCCTAAGTAACGAAACTCGGTCTGACCACTCTTCGTTCGCTCAACTTTACCAGGCTCATAGATGGTGTCATTCATAAAGAGACCACGAGTCTGATACTCAAAACCATCAAAAGGAGTGTGTCTAAACTCTACTTCTGAACCCCAACCTCTTCGTCCAAAGAAACTAGGCGTAAGAGTAGCATCTGCATGGGGAGAGATATTCCAAAAGAAAGGTTGCTGAAATCGTGCCCCTTCATTGACATTAATTCCGAAACTAGGAAAGAGTAACCCCGACTCTCTATCTTTCTTTATCGGCAATACAATATACGGAAAATACATCACAACCACGCCCTTAACTTTTATGAAGGCGTGCTTAATTCGAACATACTCTCCCACTGTAATATGAACTTCTTTTCCAAATATAGTCCAGGATTCGGGGCAATCACGACAAGTCGTATACTCAGCATCTTTACCATAGAGCTCATTTGGACCAGTTCGCGACAATGTATTTCCCAGAATAACGTAGTTATCAGAAAGCACTCGTCCATTATTCACCGTTAACATTTTTGAGTGGAGGTTATAATTAAGTTTCGATCCATACATGGTGAAACCTGCGGAAACATAGCGCACATTTCCAATGACATTGACCTCCCCTGTCTCAAAACTCAGGGTCGCTTTTTCGCCATATATAGAGTTCGGCCCTTGAGTAATGATAACATTCCCAACGGCCTCATAGAGATTATCTAAACTTTTACGATAGGCCTTGTCAGAGAGGACTTGGACTTTTTCATCAGCACTAAATTCGAAACTCTGGCGAGCAAAACTAGGAGAACTGGTAATCACCAGGAGAAAGAGAGAGAACAAAACTCCCAAGAAAGTAATATGAACCTGCGACCAAAATTCTCCTTGGTGCCTGAGATTCAAACATCTGTTGCTCAGAAAAGAGCTGGGAAATAATCGTTTCAAAATATTGTTCAAGATAAACCTTTTTTCCTATTTTATTTTCCATCACAGACTTGGCGCAATCAGTGAGGGCCGCCCATTTCGTCGCCCGAGGATGGTTAAAGGAGGTAAGGTAAACCTTCTTCGCAATACACGGAGACTCATTTATCAAACCTAGGCATTGTTTTAAATCTTCATGATCTTGCCGACTAAAGCTCAACCATGCCTCATCAAAATAAAACCCCGCTTGTGAAGAGCAAGGTCCATCAACAAGCTTTTGATTTTCTAAGCTTGTCCACTTCGCCATATGCCTTAGGCCATCTAAATTATGGGACCCTAAAAGAATAAACTGACACCCTCTATATGTCATCTTTAATGGCCGCCCCCAAACATGCTCAACAGGATTTATCTTCGCTGCATCATTATGTCTAAGAACATTCTTATATAATTTATGGAAGCTCATTTCTGCGCAAATTTGATTACGCTGATGAAAATCCATTCCTTCTTTTAAGTCTGCTTCCCATAGATCAACTAACTCGATACGATTGGCCGAACAATGCTCATGAATCAGTGGCCTCAAGTAACTTTGTTCAACGGCCGCAACCAGGTAACGCTCAGAGCGAGACACCGCTATCTTTTCTTTCAATATTCCGGAAAGCTTATGGCCAAGAAATTCTACATGGTCACGAGAAATGGAGGTCAAAACAGCAAGATCAGCATCAAAGAAATTTGTCGCATCCAACCTCCCTCCGAGGCCAACTTCTAAAATTAAAACAGAATTTTTCTTATCTTGTGCTTTAATTCGCTCTAGAGAGAGATGACAAAAAATATAAAAAAGAAACTCATAATAACTTAAGCTCCGGGATAATTCGCGATTTTCAGAAAAGGCTTTTAGCAATGCAGGGGTTTCCACAGGACGCCCCCCATAGCTCATTCTCTCCCTCACCGATAAGATATGAGGTGAATTCCAAACGAAGGGATCGAGGCCATTATCTAAACAATAGCGCTCTAATAGTAAGGAGACTTCCCCCTTACCATTGGTTCCAGCGACTATAACAATAGGGATATTTCTCTCTTTAAAAAAATCCTTAAAGTTCTGAAAATGATGTTCTAACCTCTGAGGATCAGGGCTAAATTTTTCGACTCCAAGAAGTTCATCAACAAATAAATTCAGCTTCTTTTCAGAAGCTGAATCATCGAGATTAAAATATTTAGGAATCATACTAATCTAATGCTTATTAAACATCTTGATGAAGAAACTAAGCTCTTCTCTTAGTTTATGACGATGAACAATTCGATCAACAAAACCATGCTCTTTCAAAAATTCACTTCTTTGAAATCCTTCAGGTAGAGTTTGACGAATACTTTGCTCAATAACTCGTGGACCAGCAAATCCAATCAACGCCTTAGGTTCAGCAATATTAACATCCCCAAGAACGGCAAAGGAAGCCGCCACACCACCAGTGGTCGGATCAGTCAGTAGACTAATATAGGGGATACCAGCATTTTTAAGCCTCTGTCTTGAAGCAGAAGTTTTTCCCATTTGCATAAGAGAGAGAATCCCCTCTTGCATACGAGCTCCACCCGAACAACAAACGACAATCGCAGGAATTTTCCTTTCATAGGCCTGATCCATTACCCAAGCAATTTTCTCACCGGTAACCACGCCCATAGAACCTCCCATGAATTGGAAGTTCATCACACCGAGGGCCACATCTTGACCTTCGATTTTTCCAATACCACAAAGGGTTCCATCTTTTAGACCTGTTTTCTCATAGGCCTTTTCCAATCTATCTTTATAAGACATCTTATCGTGAAACTCGAGCGGGTTAACCGAACCCAACTCTTGGCCCATTAACTTGAAAGAACCTTCATCAGTAAGCAATTCAATTCTATCAAAAGCACTCAAACGAAAGTGATGATCGCAGTAAGGACAAACTTCAAATGTATCTTTTAAGCGATCTGTCTGGAGAATCTCTCCACAGTTGTTACACTTCTTCCACAAACCACTTGGAGTATTGGTCGCCGTTTTCTTTGAACTCTTTAGCTTAGGACTCTTTACGCCTTCAAACCAGCCCATAGGAATCTCCGTATATAAAAATTTATAAACGTGTTCATGATGCGTGATGAAGGAAGAAGTGACAACCTATTTTTGTAGGATATTATTTAATGTTTGAATGTTTGTGAGAAGATAAGATCTCTAAAATACAAAACTAACATCATCTGATGAAAGGAGTGTGATGCGATCGTGACCCAGTGCATCTATTTCGTCATTGAGCTTATTTTGATAGTTGGGCTTAATATGTCCCAAAAATACAGGAATATCAGCAGGCATTTTCATTAACTCTTTATCTAAAGTTTGAGGCGTATGATGAAAACTTGCAGTGGCCACACCTTGCAAAGAATTAGGGAAGGAAACTTCTGTAAAAATGGCCTTGAGGTTTTCGCACTTTTTGGCCGCTTCCCAAATCGCATCAGTAGGTCCAGTGTCCTGAGTAAACACTAAGCAAGAACCATTCTTCTCTACAATAAAACCATGTCCACCAGCGGGATGATTTACCCTTATCATGGTTACTTTATAAGGACCCAACTGAACTGTTCCCCCTGACTCTACCGTATGAAAACGAAGAGTAGGATCTTTCTCATTGGGAAGTTTAGTAAAATCGGGCCAGATTTCATCATTAAGCATATGCTTCATGATTGAACTTCTTGTTTCTTCACAGCTATAAATTTCAAAAGGACGACCTTTTAAACCAAAGCAATTATCCGCCAAGAATGCAAGATCACTTATATGATCGAGATGGCTATGGGAAATAAGGATATGATCGATATGAACTTGTTCATCAATATGAAGCCCTGAAGCTACTGAACCAGCATCAATTAAGAGCTTACCGTCAATTAGATAAGATGTATTTTTAAAACCTGGAGAGACACCACCGTGACCTCCAACTATTCTTACAATCATTACGTCCTCACACCTTTATTCTGAAGGTTATTGGCCAAATATCCAAATAACCCCAAAATCGGTTAATTATTCTCTTAATGAATAGCTTAATTGCCTTATCGGAGTGGTGTTAAAAAACCTTAGATTTTCAAGATCTTACCTCATTTTAAAGGTAAACTATTGATATTATGTATAAGCTAAGTCTTTATTTTTTCGAAAAATTTACTTTCCTATACATCTCCTGTACATCTGAGCCTTTTATCTCGGCCAAGATTTTAGCAAGAGTTTTAGAACTAGGTTTATCCAAATATTTATCCACAAGCTTCACCAATTCCTTGGAACTTCCATGAGAACCTTGCCCGTCATCACTTCTCAAAAGAAGAACAAATTCTCCCTTGGCCTTAAGCTGTTCCCTTAACTGGGGCCATTCATTGGCCTTAAAACGCATATGCTGTTCAAACTTCTTAGTCAGCTCGCGCACGACACAGACTTCATATTCAGAAAAGGCATTAGAAACCAAATCAAGCGTACTTTCTATACGGTGAGGTGATTCAAAGAAAATATGAGTAGTTCTACTTGGAAGCCCTGAAATATACTCTTCAATCGCACCGGCCTTTCGAGGAAGAAAGCCGTGGAAACTAAAAGGAATCGGTGGCATCGCACTTACCTCTAAGGCCACCGTTACAGCACTCGCGCCAGGAATAGATTCAACTCTACCACCTTGCTCGACCCATCTTTTAACAAGCGGGTACGCCGGATCACTAAGAACAGGACTTCCCGCATCTGAAACAATACAGAGGTTCCCTTCGGTCATAAATCTTGTGACCAGATAATCAACCTTAGATTGGTCATGGTCATTAAAGGATTCAACCAGTTTTCCTTCTTTTGAAATTCCATTAAGTTCTAATAGTTTATAGAACTCACGGGTATCCTCAGCTAAGAATCTGACTTCACTTTTTAAGGTCTCACGACAACGCTCGGATATATCGCCTAAATTTCCAATTGGAGTCGAAACAATTTTCAGCACTGATACCATATCTTTTTGATCCCTTTTAAACTGGTGGACTTAATTGGTGTTATTTGTAATTACAGTTGGTTGAACAGATTCCAACTTATCAAAAATATTGAAAAACACCAATTAAGACGATCAGTTTATAAGTTTTAAATATCTGAGTAATGATCATTATACTCTATCCAATAGCAAAAGAATAAAATTCCCTCTAACGCACACAGTCTTATCTTTGGTACTCTATATTCTGTTTTAGAGAAGAAGGAGTTTCAACAATGACTATGAAAGCAAGAATTAGCACAGATGCCCTCGGTAATATTACAGTACATATGGAAGGTGGACTAGATTTCGAAAACAACTCACCGCTCCAACAAGAACTGGAATCCCTAACTCGAGAGAACCCCACAAGTACAATTACCATCGATATGCATGGTCTCGATTTTGTTGGCTCATCAGGTATTGGAATGTTTGTAGATACGATAAAATCTATTAATGCACGTCGTGAACAAATCAAAATGAGTAATGTTAAAACAGAATTCCTAAGAGTTTTTAAGCTCTATGATGTTAATTTTGAAGAAATCATTGCCGATCAATTTGAAGATGATGAAACCCTTCACCTGTCCCAAAGGTTCATGGGTAAACGCAGAACCTTTGAAAACTAGTAACCCCTAGATCTCAAATCAATTTAATTAGAAAGAAAGATTAAGAACGGGAAAACTAAACGATAGATCCCTTTTTTGAATCGCACTAGGCCCAGTTGAACGAAAATCTCGCTGGGCCTCTAAACGCATCTCTTCCTTGGGATTCCATCGAATCGTTTGATTAGGTCCCCCATTCTCATAGGGACTATCGGTATCTGGATAATAATTATCTTGAGGCTGAGGATTTTGCTTCTGATGCTTTCTATAAGCATAGGAGAGAACGACATAAGAGCCAAAGAGAAGCCCTGCATAAAGTCCGAGACTGGCCCCCTTGGCCACAGATCTTCCTCCGGCATCAAAGGCCAAAGCAGCTGTTCCCAGTAAGGCACCACCAACAGTTCCGTATACCGCCATCAGACCAATGGCCTTGGCGCGCGGATCCATTTCGGCCTTCGCTTGATTAATAGAAAAGAGAGATAAAAATAAAATAATAATAAAGGACTTGAGAGTCACGTTAACTCCATAATTTTGCTTACCTTAAAAGGGTAAGCCGAAGGAGAAGATTTTGCAAACCCTTCTGTACTCTGAACCTTAATTAATCTGCCTCTCATTGATAATATACTCCCTAAATAATGGAGGGAATGCTTCAAACGCCTTCTTTGATGGTCTGAAAGGATAGAGCGGCCGGATTTACACTCTGCAACATAAATTTTATTATCTTTTATCCATGCTACATCAACTTGCCCCATCGATCGCCTCCTCAATAATTGACTCGATACAAGAAGCGGAATTTGCTGATGATGAATGTAAGAAGAGAAACAAGCTTCAAGAAGATCACAATCTTTCATAGATACTCTTTGACCCCCTTAAAGGTTTTACGGTGTATCGGAGTTACCCCTAACTCTCTTATCGCCTCTAGATGTTTCTTTGTAGGATAACCAGCATGTTTTTCAAATCCGTAACCAGGATGAACAAGGGCCAACTTTTCCATTAAATAATCACGATATTCTTTAGCAAAAATAGAGGCCAATCCAATAAGAGCAGACTTGCTATCTCCTTTCACGACGGCCTCAGACTTAATATTACGGGGCATATCTTTAGGGACTTTATTGCCATCAAAGAAGGCCCAGGTCTTTTTTCGACCAGATAATTTAAGGGCACAAGTTTTCATCGACAGCAAGGATGCCTGAAGAATATTAATTTCATCAATCACCTCATTTGCGCATTCATATAGATAAATTTCAACCTGACCTAAGAAAAGAGATGGGATAATTTTCTTATTTGGAGATATCGAATCGAGTTTAACTCCTAGGGATTCAATAATTTTTCTCCTCTTCGGACTCGTTAATTTCTTACTATCGGTAACTCTAAGGTCTTCGAGTTGCTTTAAAACCTCATGAAGCTCACTGTGTTTGCCTTTAAAAAGAGCTCCCCCAGCAGCAACGGGTCCGGCCAAGGGACCACGTCCCACCTCATCGAGACCGATCACACGATAATCTTCTTCCTTCCATTGATACTCTAAGAACACAGCACATCCTTGGTATGGCAAAAAAAAAGGCCTTCATAAAGAAGACCTTATTTTTATTCTAATTTTAAAACCGTAATTAGTCTTTCTTATCGTAATCGATAGCGATACGAGCAGACTTACCAGAACGTTCACGTAGGTAGTAAAGCTTTGAACGACGTGATTTACCACGTTGAACAATTTCAATCTTTTCTACGTTTGGGCTGTGGAAAGGAAATACCCTCTCAACACCAATTCCAGAAGAAACTTTTCTTACACGAAAGTGACCTTCAAGTTTCCCTGCTTTCTTAATAGAAATTACAGTTCCTTTGAAAATCTGAATACGACTTTTGTCACCTTCTTTAATTCTTGAGTGAACAGCAACAGTGTCCCCTGACTTGAATTTTGGTTGTTCTTCAACACCTTTTGTTAGGTGGTCTTGTTTTACGATATCTACAAGATTCATGCGTTACTCCTGCACTTTATTTTAAGTGCTAAAAATAAGAGGTTCACCAGAGGACCCTTCACAACGAAGGTTCTTAAATCAACCAAAGTTTACCGACTACAGAGGCAGTATCTAACCTTTGAGCAAATTATGACCTTGCCATAATTCGATCGAGATAGATGGCCACTGCTGACCTCACGGAAAGATGGTTATACCCTTCCGGATGAGCACCGTAAAGAGGCTCGACATGGAAGTCGGCCAACTCAAGTGCTTTTGCATGTAGTCCCCAGCCTGTACCAAATAACAAGAAAATAGGCCTATTGTCAACCATGGCCTTCTCTTTTACCTGTTCAGCTTTGAGATCAAAATTATCAAAATTGGCCCCCGTCACACAAATATAAGGACGGATACCTTCTAATTCTTCAATTTTTTTTATGGATTCTTCAATACTTGGACTCAATCGAGCAATCCCTAACGCATCTTGTCTATCAGGGTTATAAGCACCATTTTCATCCTTCTCCCAGTGTCCTAGGATTCGTTGTATCAACTGATGCTGAACCTCTAATGGGGTAATGATATGGTACTGAGTCACGCCAAAGGTCTTACAGCTGCGGCTAATATCGTGAACATCCATATTGGTAACAGAGGTGGTTACCAGTTCACCATTTTTATTTTTAATAGGTGAATGAACAAGACCTACATATAACTTCATTTTTTCTCACTTTTTCTCAATAAGTCCGGACGATACTTACGAGTCATAATTAATGACTGCTCATCTCTCCAACCTTTCACTTTTTCATGGTGACCAGAGCTTAATATGGCCGGGACTTCAAGTCCACAGGCAACTTGTGGCCGTGTGTACTGGGGATATTCCAGAAGCCCATTACTAAATGATTCATCAACGGCACTTACACTATTGCCAAGAACACCAGGATAGAATCTTAATATAGCATCAATTATAGGAAGGAGTGCCAGCTCTCCACCAGAGAGAACAAAGTCCCCGAGACTAATATGCTGATCGACATAGGCCTCTATGTAGCGTTCATCAATGCCTTCATAGCGACCACAAATAAAGACGAGGTCTTTACTGCCTTCATTTAGAAGATAATTTTCACACATCATTTGGGCCATCTGCGCATTAAAGGTTTCGCCACGTGGCCCTAAGTAACAAATATGGAGGGAGTCTTTTAAGGATGCTGTATAGTCACCGCCATCGTAAACACCGCGATGAAGAGTATTCTCGAGTACATCGGCCCTCATAACCTGACCAGCACCACCTCCATAAGGAGCTGCATCTACTCCTTTAAAGCCCTTATCATTGAAGTCTGAAGGGTTGAGAAAGTGAAGCTTCGGCATTGGCCCTCTTTCTCCACGCATGGCCGATCCAACCACACCTGTTTCAAAAAGAGGCTTAAAGAATTCAGGAAAAAGAGTAATGATCCAGACCTTTTTCACACCAACTCCGGAACAACGACGATAATAGTGCCTTCATCCCAGTTAATCTCTTTAACAAAGTGATCAACAAGCAGAATCTCTAAAACTCCACTTTCCCCTTTAATTCGCAATATTTCTTGAACTCCATTAGTACCCATTTCAATAACAGTTCCGATAGATTTCCCATCTTCATCTATGGCCTTTAATCCAATTAAGTCAGAGAGGTAATAGTTATCATCGTCAAGCTCAGGAAGTTCAGAGCGTTTTATATGAATAGAAAAAGGAATCATTGCCTCAACTAAATTACGATTATCGACACCTTTTAAGGTCACAATGGTCTTGTTGCCATGGCCAATACTACTGATCTCAAACTCTTGTCCATTAGGATCAATAGAGCTTGCTGAATTTAAGGGAATAAGAGTAACAAAGCTTCCTTTCTTCAGAGAGCTATCTTTTTGATTGATGAGAAAGAAGGAAAAAGCGCCTTTAACCCCATGGGGCTTCTTGCAGTTACCAAGTTCAATTAATTTATCCATGTCACTTGATAACCTAATTTCGAAGAATCTGCAGCCCTTTTTTGAGCTGCAGATATTATCTCTATACTTCTGATAGATCTAAGAAGCCTTTGATTGCCCATGGCCTTGATCGTTCAACTTTTTTATTCGTTGATCATATTCTTTCTCATGCCAATG
>JBFHGF010000028.1:0-15287 GCA_041583335.1 Bacteriovoracaceae bacterium | reverse complement strand
TTTTGCCATTGTATTTAACATTGTATTTAGCATTGTATTTGACTTTGCCATCACCATCTTCATCTCTCCCATCTCTTTTTTATGAACTTATAATTTAAGGTCATCCACCCTCTCCAAGGTGGAACGCAGTATGGATTAAAATTACAGGCAGATAAAGGGTAATTGAAGAAAACACTTGGCATGTAAGAAGAAGTATTTTTTGGAAAAAAGATCAGTATCACCTTGATCCCAACTGGGTTCAAAGTGATACCGTTTTTAAGGGAGAATTAAGATTTTTTTAAAAGAGTCGCCGCTTCTTTGGCAAAGTAAGTGAGGATCATATCGGCGCCAGCACGTCTAAAAGACATCAGCACTTCCATCATGGCCACCTCTCCATCAAGCCAGCCTCTTTCAGCGGCGGCCTTGATCATAGCGTACTCACCACTAATATTATAAACGGCTATGGGGAGTTCACTCGTCTCCTTAAGGGCACGTACCACATCGAGGTAGGGAAGGCCTGGCTTCACCATCAAAATGTCAGCGCCTTCTTCTGTATCCAAGCGAGCTTCTCTTAGGGCCTCTTGAATATTGGCCGGGTCCATCTGATAGGTTTTCTTATCTCCGGCCTTGGGAGCAGAGTCAAGAGCATCACGAAAAGGGCCATAGAAACAAGAAGCATATTTGGCGGTGTAGCTCATAATCGAAGTCTTCGTGAAACCTTCTTTATCTAGGGCCTCACGAATATATCCCACACGGCCATCCATCATATCACTGGGTCCAATAATATCAGAACCCGCTTGGGCCTGAGTTACCGCCATTTTGGCGAGGATCGGCAAGGATTCATCGTTGAGGATCTGCCCCTCTTCAGAAACAAGTCCATCGTGGCCATCACTTGAATAAGGGTCCATCGCTACATCACTCATCACTAAAAGATCAGGATATTTTGCTTTTACAGCGGCAATCGCACGAGGAAAGAGCCCCTCGATATTGGCCGACTCCGTTGCATACTTATCTTTCTTATCGTCAGTTAATGCGGGAAAAAGGGAAACACAGGGCACTCCTAATTCTTGAAGGCGGCCACACTCGTCTAATAAGAGATCAAGGCTCATGCGATATTGTCCAGGCATACTGGCAATTTCAATCTTTTGGTTATTTCCCTCAACAACAAATAGCGGAGCAATGAGGTTACTTGCACTTAAGTGGTGCTCTCGCACCATATCTCTCATGGCCGCACTTTTACGATTTCTTCTGGGGCGATTATTCATTCTCATATTCATAACGTTTCCTATAGCATTCCCAAATCCATTTTTGTTTTATAAGCAAGTGCATAGAATTGGATTTGCTTCATCATTGCACTAAGACCATTGGCACGGCTCATAGAGAGGTGTTGTTTTAGGCCGATCGGTTCGAGAAAATCTTGCTGGAGAGCAAGAATTTCGGCCGGGGTACGATCACTATAAATATTCAAAAGAAGGGCCACAATTCCTTTAACGATGGAGGCATCAGAATCCCCCCAGAAGTGGATCTTTCCATCTTGAACTTCACTATGTAACCATACCTGAGATTGGCATCCTTTCACTTTGTTTTCATCTTTACGATGTTCTTCAGGAAAGGACTCAAGCTCTTTGCCCATAGCAATTAAATGTTTATAGCGACTCTCCCAATCAGAGTATTGAGAGAAACTGGAGATAACTTGTGCCACACGGGCGTCTTCATTTGTTTTTTGATTTTCCATGGAAATTTAATACCACAAAAATATCAATTAGAAAAAAGCTGCCACAACTCTTGTCCAAGTGGGCCCATGGGATGGTGTTGACTACGTAAAATAAAGATTTCAAAGGATTCCCGCCCCACTTCTTGGGTATCAAGCTCCATTAAAAGCCCTTGATTTAATTCGGAGTCCACCATGTGATCAGGTAGGCGCCCCCAACCGAGACCGGCCAAAATAATATCCTTCTTGACCCCCATCTCTTTGACTCGCCATTGCCGGGCACCACCGAGAACGCCAAAGGTTCGAGAGGCCGAGCGCGGACTGGAGTCCGTAACAATAATTTGGGGATGCTTCTTGAGAAAATCAGATGTAACCTCGTCTCCGGGAATATCTCCCACCAAGAGAGCGGATACCACGGGAACCATATCCACACGGGTAAAACTCTGAGTATCAAATTTACCGGTATCTAAACCAATACCGGGGCTAATCGCAATCTGTACTTCTCCCGTATCTACCTTATCCGAAGAACCACCGAGAACTTCAAAGCTAATATTAAGTCGGGTGTCAGGATGTTTGGAAGAAAAAACTCGTAATTTATTGAGGACAAGAGCGATGGGGCAAAGTACATCAATGGCAATGGAAAGTTCCGGCTCTTCTCCCAACCCCAGTTGACGGCCGTACTTTTCTAAACTCTGGGCCGATTCATAGAGGTCTTTAGATTTATTATAAAACGCCTCACCTGCAGCAGTGAGAACCGGTCGATACTGATCTCGGTCAAAGAGCTTAACCCCTAAACCTTCTTCCAGTTTTTTTACCGCAATACTCAAGGCCGGCTGCGAGCGATGAAGGGCCTCGGAAGCTGATTTAAAGGAGCCGCATTCCACGACCTTAAGGAACGTTTCTATTTGATCTAAAGTCATAGGCAAGAGGTTACTTCTTCGCCCCAAGCTTGCCAATAAAAAACATAGGGAAGATTTCGCATTTAGACTTAAAGAAAACTATTTCTCGCGCTATCATAGACACCTTAAAGTCTAAAAGGGGGAGGTCTCATGAGTATAAAAATTGCCTTAGTTCGCCATGGTGACGCTCCATTTCATGTCATTGATTCCCAACGCCAACTTTCAAAGAAAGGCCAAGAAGAGGCCCATAATACGGCCCTCTATCTCAAGGAAATCAGTTTTCCCACCAAGACCATTATCCACTCCGGTCTTGACCGTGCTCGTGATACCGCTGAAATCATACGCGAAGAGCTGGCCCCGCAACTGCATTGCGAAATATCAGAAGACCTACGTCCAGAGTCCAACCTCTCCCCTTGGGAAAATAATCTGATCGCTTGGAAAGAGGGTCACGACGCCATCATCGTCTCCCATATGCCCTTTCTCCCTATGCTCTTAGAAGAACTCACCGGAAAACGCACGGCCTTTCCTACCGCAGGCTGTGTCATCATTGAAAAAGAAGAGGGAGAGCTCCATTGGAAATTAGTGCAGGCCAATTTCTAAATTAATGAATCCCCTGTTGGCCAACAATCATTTGACCAAGGCGCTGAATCCTTTGATTGATGTCATCAATTTGAAAGAGTTCATACTTTTGGTCCCAATCCACTAGAATATGATCGATATAGAAGGCCACAAGTTTATCAGGAGAGCGTTGAAGCTGATTCATAACGATTTCAACTTCGGCCTGCGTCTTGAGGTATTCCTTTAAGCGCTCACAGGTGAGGGCCTTTATTCGACGAAAGAGAAAAGCACTCTCTTCACTCAACTCACTATTCAAATTGATGGGAGAGAGATTGAGTTTAATATAAGGTTCAGATTGTTCATCCACATGATCAATATGACCTTTTCCAAGGGAGTTGACGGCAATGATAAGACCCTGGGCAGATTCCCCAAGCACTTCAATATTACCGTAACCAACATCCGAGCAGACAAAGGGATAACCCGAATCGGGAATCGCAACACTGTGATCAAACTCATTCTTTGCAGCATGCCCAATGGCCAGGGGTAAACCTTTGTCCATGGCATCCTTCACCATTTGCAAATAGCGTGGTTCAAAAATATTAAGAGTTATCTTTCCACCTGGACTTAAAATCAATCCTGGCAATGGAAATAAAACGGCCTCCATAAAAGTTGACCTCCTTTACTCTTTTAAGTGTTCTCCTTTCCCTAAATTACGTCAAGGAAGACATGCTAGACATATTTGACTACTTTGGTTGGGTTGCTAACCAAATCTTAAAAAAAAAGATCGCTTAAGTCCTTTAAGAATTTTCAGTCAAGAGTAGAATAGTAAGGATAAATCTATATCTGAGAAGGCATATCAATGGTTAAGAAAAAGGCAACAAAGAAAGTAACGGCCAAAAAAACAACAAAAAAAGTTACGCCCAAAAATACCAAAGTAAAGAAAACAACGAAGAAGACTACGAAGAAGATTACAAAGAAGACAACAAAGAAAAAAGTTGCCAAAAAATCCCCCGCCCTTCGCAGCAAAAAACAAATGGCGAGAAAGCGCACCACAACCAAAAAGGCCACCCGAAAACGCACGGCCAGAACCACCACTCAAACCACCAAGCTCTCACGTAAACCTACCCAAAGGAAAAAGGCTTCTACCACTCCCATCAGCGTTGAGTTCGGGGCTGAAAAATATAATCCCCAAAACTTCTTTAACCGCGATATCAGTTGGCTTGACTTCAATTTTCGCGTTCTTCACGAGGCCCTCGATGAGAGAACTCCTCTACTGGAGCGCTTGCGGTTTATGTCCATCTGGCGCTCAAATAATGACGAATTCTATATGAAACGTGTAGGTTCTCTTTTCAAAAAGAGAAAAGAAGGTACTCCAGGAGCCTACCTCTCCGGCCACAGCGCCGAAGAGCTCTATGGGGAAATGAGAAAGAAAGTAGACCATCAACAACGTCTGCTGGATATGGCCTTTGAAACGACCCTTATTCCTGAACTTGAAAAAGAAGGAATCAAATTACTAAAATGGGTTGACCTAAGCGACAGTGAGGGTAAGGAAGTTAAAGAGTACTTCAAGAGAAATATCTTTCCCATCCTCACTCCCTTGGCCGTGGACTCAGGTCACCCCTTCCCCTTTCTCTCTAACCTTTCAAAATCCGTAGGCGTGGCCTTACGTAAACCAAGAACACGATCACGCCAATTTGCCCGTATAAAAATCCCGACGATGGTTCCCCAGTGGATTGCTCTGCCCAAAAAACGCAATTACGAATTTCGCTTTATTAATCTTGAAGAAGTCATTATGGCCAATCTCGATACGCTCTTTGCCGGAATGGTCATTGATGCCTCCTGTATATTCCGAGTAACCAGAAATGCCACCATCAACGAAGAAGGCGACGATGCCGAAGATAAGATGGAATGGGTTGAAGAAGGGTTACGAGAGAGAAAGTTCGCTCCTGTAGTGCGCTTGGAAATGGTGGGAAAACCCGATCCATGGCTAGTGCAATTTCTCATGACCGAGCTCGACCTCGATCAAGAAAATCTCTACGCTATCAATACCCTGCCCTCCTATACAAATTTTGGAGAGATTATCGATATCAAGCGCCGCAAACTAAAGTACAAGCGCTACACCCCAAAGACTCCACCCCAATTCGATCACAAGGGCAATGCCGACTACGGGCTTTTTCAAATGATCCGTAAAAAAGATGCACTCGTCCACTACCCCTATGAAAGTTTCTCAAGCTCAGTGGAAACGTTTGTAAAAACGGCGGCCGAAGATCCCAAAGTGATGGCCATTAAAATTATCCTCTACCGCACCGATACTGATGGCCGCCTCATTGATGCCCTCATTCAGGCAGCAGAAAATAAGAAACAAGTGGCCTGTATCATTGAACTTAAAGCGCGCTTTGATGAAGAACGCAACATCCAGTGGGCCCAAAAGCTTGAAGAAGCGGGCATTCATGTGAGCTATGGATTGATGGAACTTAAGACCCACGCCAAAATGATCCTAGTGGTTCGCCAAGACAATGACCGCATCCGCTCTTACGTCAATATTGGAACGGGAAATTATAATTCTCAAACCTCACGCCTCTACACCGACTATGGTCTCTTCACTTGCCGTAAGGAAATATGCGACGAGGTTCTTGAAGTTTTCAACTACCTCACCGGACGCTCTCAGAAGAAGGATTACAAAGAAATCCTAGTAGCCCCCTACACCATGTTTGATCAATTTATAGCAATGATTAAAAACGAAGCGGCCAATGCCAAGGCCGGTAAGCCCGCCCGTATCATCGCCAAAATGAATCAATTGGAGGAGCCTAAAATTATTGAAGAACTCTATCGGGCCTCCCAAGCTGGTGTTCAAATTATTCTTTATATTCGTGGCTTCTGTAGTCTGAGGCCAGGTGTGACAGGTGTCAGTGAAAATATCAAAGTCTACTCCCTTGTAGGTCGCCTACTCGAACACAGCCGTATCTACTACTTTCAAAATGCTAAGAAGTCTCCACGCCAAGGCCTCTTCTACTTGGGAAGTGCCGATTGGATGCACCGTAACCTCTTTGATCGCGTTGAAGTCATTGCGCCCATTAAGCCCAATGACCTCAAACAGGAACTTTGGGAATACCTCTCTCTCTTAGAAAAAGATAATCGCCACCTGTGGGAGCTCAAATCTGATGGAACCTATGTACAAAGGCATCCCTCAAGCGTTGGTAAGGAAATCAATTCGCAAGTGATTCTACTCAAAGAAAAATAAACGCTGAAAAGACTCTTCTCCCTTTAGCGCAGGCCCTTGTAGATCATCACAGAAGCGATAGAGCACCCCATGAATCAATCCTATATCAGGAGTGTAGAGCTTCTTCATAGGTACAAAAGACATGACATTTTCAATGATATAAATGGCCGGAACAATCACATCAGCACGGTCATGGCGTAATCCAAATTTCTTGGTGCGGTTGAGTAAAGGAATGTCCTCGAGCGCCTCTCTAATTTCGGCCACTTCATCGGGCAAGACATAATCAATATTCTTAATCCCAAGAACCTTCTTACGTAGACGACTCAGGCGCTTAAAATTGCCGCCAGTACCAATCACTCGCAAAGGCCTTAAGCTATGGTAGTGCTCTTCAAAGAAGGCCTCTATCTGGGGATTGAGCTGATTGAGGTATTCGCGATAGCCCCGCTCTGGCGCCATTCCATCCCGTGCAGCGGCCTTGCCAATTTCGAGCAGGCGCACAGCTCCCATAGGTAAACTGATCGCCCCCTGCACTTCACCCTTCTTTAAAAGGGATAACTCTGCAGAACCTCCACCAATATCAAAGAGGAGATAGTCTTTACGATGGAGGTCAATTTTTGTTTGAATGGCCTTTCGAATCAAGGCCGCTTCGAGCTGACCATCGATGAGATCAATTTGAATTCCTGTATGATCCAAAACCTCTTGGATCAATATTTGACCATTGGAACTATTTCTTAAGGCCGAGGTGGCCACCGCCTTATAGGAGCTCACTCCTTCATGGTGCATGATTTTTTTAAATTCGATAAAATTCTTAACCACAGCTTCACGGGTAAGAGCAGAGAGCTCATGGCCAGAGAAGACTTCTGCTCCAAGACGAATAGGAGTTCGAATTCTAGTAAGAACCGTGAATTTTCCATCGAGATCAAGTTCACCAATGGCCATTCTTATCGCATTGGAGCCGATATCAAAAGCTGCAATTTTTTTCATTTAATACATTTCTAAGGTTGTAAGAATAACCTTAGCAAAAGCAGAATGCTTTGACGAGAATTTTGAATTTCTACAGCAATGGCCTAATAGAAGGTTTCAAGCACGGGAAAAAGTCCACGTAAACCAGAGGAGACCATCTCAATAGAAACCGATAACAAAATCAAACCCATAATTCGCGTCATCACGTTAAGGCCAATGGTTCCCATTTTCCTACCTATCAAACGCGAGTAATTGAATATCAGCTTAATCATGACTCCCAAGAGAACAAAGGTAAGGATGGCGCCAATCCAATGGTAGGTCGAACTCATGCGGTTAGAATAAATAATGGCAGTAGAGATACTTCCCGGACCGGAGATTAAGGGAATAGCGAGTGGAACGATTCCAATTTCATTGGCCTCCATTTCTTCCACCTCATCGTTATTCATCTTTGTTGAAGGGCGCTTCGCTTTGATCATCTCCATGGCCATGGTAAAGATCAGAAATCCCCCACCAATGGTAAAGGAATCAACACTGATGCTGAAAATCCCCAAGACCTTCTTGCCGGCAATTAAAGAGATGATAAGGGTTATCGCGACCGTCGCCGCACAGGAAGTGGCGATAGCGCGTACTTTCTTCTCAGGAAAACTCTCCGTCATAGAAAGGAAAATAGGAATAACCCCGATCGGATTTAAGATCGACATCATAGAGATCATCAATTTCATGCTATCGTCAAAGGCCACGTGCATAGGTTAGTCCCATAAAAAAAGGGCCTAATAAGGCCCTTTGATTTTAAAAATTGCGACTGTCTTACAGGGTTTCAAAGGGATTTAAAACCTGTTTCTTTAAAACAGTAATAAATTCATTATCACCCATTGACTCGAAATATCCAAATAATGCACCTTCCGATAATGTTTGTTGACGATAAAATGAATCGAGGTAGTTGTCGATAATTCCTTTAAGGAAAGATCCCATTGGGATAAAAGAGAGTCCTAATTGCGCCATTTGGGCTACCATTCTTCTTCTTTGTACTTTCTTAGGAGAATTGTAGTAGTACGCGACAGCTAGCTTTGAGCTAAACATATTAGAGGTATTGGCCAGGTCAAGAATCACTTCGCCATCATCTGTTGTCGCCACTTGATAACCATAGTTGATACGCTCACCAACATTAGGATAGACAGAGCTCATTCTTCTTAGACGATTATTGTAGAAACGAATAGAAGAGAAGAAAGCATTGGTTCCATACTGATCCCAGTTGGCCTTAGCAGAGTTTGACTCCCAAAAGGCATACCATTCAATACGAGACTCATAGATAGAAGACATGATGTGGTTTACATCCATGGCCGTAAGCCCAAGTTCTTCTTCAGAGAAATTCTCAAGATAATGAAGAAGCATATTTTGGTGATAGATTCTTCTTTGTCGAATCATCTCCTCTACCTTAGTTAGCACATAGCTCACCGTATTGAGCACTGGAATAGAAGTCAACTTACGTTTAGCAAAGTTAAGACCCCAAGTAAGAACTTGATAAGTCACTCTCTTCTTGTAAAAGAAATCCTTATTAGTGAGGTGGGCCATAACCGTTGGGTCTAATTTGAGAAGGGCCTCTCCCATTTTAGATTCAAAGTTTGAGATCACTTCTTGGAACTTAGGATTATTAAAAACTTCATCAAAGTTAATCCCTTCCAGCTTTCTCATACTCTCAACAATAATTTGAGCATCACGACTGGACTTATTGTCACCAGCGACAAGGTTCTTGGCCTGTCCATCAGCACCGAAGAGACCTTCGATTTGATAATCGTAGTCGGACTTATTTCTCATAAGCTTTTGTTCATTCTGCAAACTTTCCTTAATGAACTGGATATACGGACGAATTGAGAAATTCGTTACGATAGAAAGGTCACGAACGTACTCCACTTCACCTGCATCGTTTTTAACAAATTCAAATCTCTTCTTAAAAGGTGCCAGATCGTAGGCATAAGTTGATGTTTGGGATAGAGCTGTTGCCGCTAATACAAAGAGTGCGACCACAAGCTTAGTGCTTAAGGCACGAAATGTTTTCATATAGACCCTCCTTAAAATGGTTCTAAAAATCTTCCTTGAAACGTTATGAAAATATTAAGTTCAATTAGGATAGACTTTTAAAAATATAAGGTCACTGCCTGTAAGAAAAGAAAAGGTCATTGGATTGTTTTGATCAACTATGACGCCTCACTTTGCCGACTATTACAGTCAACAAAAGTCCGAGACCTAAAGTCATAAGGATCAGCTGATTTTGAGAAGAGGCATCTCCCTCACTCGCTTTGGCCATGGATTTCATACCTCCTGAGCCCGGTCCTTTGAATTGATCTTGAGAAATATAGGCCACACTTCCACAGCCTACAGGAGAATCATGGGGATAGAGATAAGAGCAAGCATCATAATCATCTATAGATAGGTTCTCTTGCACCTTGCCGCCAACAGCGTAGTACATCAAGGCCGCCGTATCTTCGGTGTGTCCTAACCCAAAGGCGTGGCCTAACTCATGGGCAATCGTCGCATACTTTTCGCTCGTCTCAAGATTGGCAAATGAAGTATCGACATTATTGAGCAGAAGCCCTCCTCGATCTCCGTTTGCGGTATTGATACTCCCTACTCCCAAAATACCTGCAGAGTCAAAGAGTGAAGTATCATCACTACAGCCCACGAGGATCTTGCCAACAGGAGTCGCCTGTAAAGTCTCTAAGAGAGTCATACTTGAAGTGTCCGTACTGCTTACACCTTCCACTTCGAGCTTAAGGGCACAGGTTGGAATCGAGTTCCAATACATATCCACACTTTCTCTAACCATGGCCTCCAATTCGGCGGCGGAATTAAAGCCTGCGTTGCTGCAAGTATTGGAACCAATAATAATTTTTATGGTTGTATCGGGAAAATGTACTCGCCCAGAGTTGGAAAGGGTAAACGCATTAACCTTAAACGTAACAAGAAGAGAGAGAAAAATAAGGATAAGAATCGACTTCATATTAACTTCCTAGAACATATAAAAAAGTAAGCTAAGGGAATAACTCACCTGTCTGGCCTGACTATTGAATAAACTGAAAATATAAGTTTCAAAACGAAGGGTGTAATTGGGGTCAATTATTCCATCCACCCCTAAATTTACGGTTTGATTCCAAGAGAGGCTAGAATCAGCAGGTTGATAGAAGGCATCCACGCTATTTCCATTATTGAGGTAAACCACTCCACCGTCTCCACTGATACTTGTAATCACCGTTGATGTTCCGTACCTCACCATCAGCATGGGATTGAGTATATAACCAAAGTCAGCACTGAAAATATAAGATCTCTTACTATAACCGTCGCTCTCCCCTGTATGAAAAACCACATCAAACTCTGGTAAAAAAATCTGGCCATACCAAGGAGTCATGATCTTAGTATTGACTCCAATCATGGGGTCGAAGGAAAGCGCATTTGAGGAGCCGGTAACATCCTTTTGAGTCGAAGGACCAAAAGGAACATAGCCACCAGCACTAACCAGGGCCTGAGCTTGCGGGCAATAGAAGAGGAAAAGAATTAGAAAAAAGGGAATAAATAGAGGGATCTTTTTAATCACATTATACCTTCAAAATTTTAGAGGTATACCTATGATAAAAGAATTCAAATAAAAGGATTGAATCGGCGCATCAATAGAGGCTTTTGCCTAGTCCTCCGAATCTTGCTTTGATTCTTCTTCATCTAAGCTTTGATCCGCCTCATCCCCTAAGGAATGAGGGTCAATCTCTTGCCCGCCCTCCGACTGCTGAAGAGCCTCTTGGGCCTTGCGTCGCTCTTCAAGGATCTTATCGTGCATTTCCTTAAACTCTTCTTGCTCCTTGGCCCTTTTTTCATTGAGAGGGCTAAAGAGGATGTCATTAACCACTTGGCGCAGGGCCTTCTTATCATTCTCTGAAATCGAATGGATAATTCCTCGATAAGTCTTTGTTCCCTTTTCATCGTGGAAGTCCTTGCCTTCTTCAATCGGAACCAAATTTATCGACATGGCCATGGGATATTCCAAGCGGTAGGTCTTCATGGGCAGCTCAATCTCAGATTGAAATCGAACTTCCGATTCCGTAAGCAAAGTAAGAAGAATTTTATTTTTGATACTTCCGTAACTCAGTTTATTGCTCTTTTTAATAAAATACTTCTTTTCCCTAAAGTCAGACTCATTGAGGCGACCGTACTTCTTTGGGTCTCTCTTTTTAAGCTGTAGAACTTTATTTTTTATGAGTTAATTGAGTTTTTCTTCCTGTCTCTTCTCATAGATATCGGCCAAATTAACCACCACATCCATATTCAGCGAATGGCCATAAGTGACAATCATGGGATACATAAAGCTCTCTTGCAAGGACTTAGAAGTATGCCAAAAACAATTAAAGAGCACTATAATTGGGGAGTAGTTATCCTGTTTCTTGATCTCAGAAACTAATTGGCCCACACTCGAAATCTCAGTTTTTTGCCAAGCGGGGATATTTTCAACAAAGTAAGTATAGCGCTTCTTTTCTTCATTAGAAGTAAACTCGTGCTGGACCTCGCTATGTTTAATCTTCTCCAATGCCTTTTCAAAGAGAGCATCTTCTGCTGGAGCAACTTCAGACAATAATTGTAAAACGATAATGGAAGGCCTAATCTTCAAGATATTGCGGTAGTTTTCCTCAAAGCTTGTGAAGCAACGAAAGGAATACTTCTTTCGATAATCCATATTATGGGTGAGAGAAAATATTCTCATATTGCGATCAACAATTAAAACCTTTGTCTTCTTTTCAAGATTTAAATCAAGATGATCAATTACCCAGTCTTTATGTTTCTTTTGGGCAAAGAGGTAGTCATTCTTATAATTTTGAATCAAGAGTTCTTGATTCTTCTTGGCCTTCTTAATAATTTTCAAACGCTCTTTTTCATCGGTAACACCAAGTGCATCATCTTGGTGCTCTTCTTCAAGAACTGGCTCATCGACAAAGGCAAAATCCAAATCATAGGAATAATTAAAGTCATAATAGAGGTTACTTTCGGAGTGATTCCTTACCGTAAAGCGCTTAGAAGGAACTGTCTTACTCGGCACCTCCGATTCAAAGACAACTGTTTTCCCTTCTTCCAAAAAGAAGTTTCCTTCCACGTGCATATAAGTAGGAGCAATATAGCCGATTCTAAAGTCATCAATGAGATCCACTTCTCGTGAGAGCTTCGCTTTGGCAAACTTAACCGGCTTCACTTGCTTGGGAAAGGCCATCAACATGGGAGCGTAAACGAGATCGAAGAACTCCCCACCCTTCACATACATAAAGTCAGCCCCTACGCCCAAGCACTCGCGCACGGCCTCTTTCTTATCCGTTAAACCCACTAAGGGGACTTTTGAAAAGAGGGGATCACGAGAAACCAGTTCAGACAGCAGAAACATTTGCTCTTGGAAATTACAGAAATCAATGTAGATAATCTTTGGATGCAAGCGGATCAAATCCAGAAAGATATGCTCCCCACTGGAAGTGCTATTGACCTCGATGAGCTGAAAATCCCACTTCGTCGTGGGATAGGAAGTTTTGTAGCGAAAGATTATATTAGTGAAGTAGTTCTGTTCAGAACCTATATATAGAATACGGTTATCGGCTCCTGCCCCGTTACTCATTTGACTTATCCCCTCACAAAATAATTTACTTTATTTAGTATAACTAGACCTACGAGTGAATAATAGTAAAAACCAAGAAAAAGAAGGAGTTAACACCAGGATAGTCTACTTGACTACGACGATCAAATATCAAAATCATCGTAACTCTGCCCAAATTTCTCGTCATTTTCCTTTGTGAAATAACGTCTTACAAAGTACTGACCAGAACGAATGGTGGAAATAAAGCCCAATTCTTCAAGCTTTCTCAGCGAGTGGTAAATCTCATCAATCGAAATTTTGAGATGTGTAGACATCTCAGAATGGGCCATTAATTGACTGATACCAAATTCTTTATAGAGATTTGGGCGACACCAAACACGGCGATAGAGGTACATGAGCATGAGAATTTCAATGCGATTTAACTTAAAATCAACAATAACTTCATCAAAGAAAATATCAGGAATTTCAGATGTCGTTGGATTGGTGTATTCCTTCCCTTCAATCACTTCTGATTGCGAGGGATTTTTTTTGGACCGATGAATGGCCAATACATCGTGAATGTCTACCATGAGCATCCTCCTCGACCTAGGTCATACCCATACAATTATGCCACACAACAGTATGGTTTTCCACTAGCTTTTATTTAGGAAAGAAATGCCTAGCACACGGCCATAAAATGACAATAGTAGAGAGCATCACTTCGTTGTACAGGGGCAATGCTTTGCTGATCGACCATTTTTTGAAAGCCTTCCTTTCCGGCCAAGTTTTCCGGAAGAAGCTTCGAGTACTTGAGCAAAACACTATAAAGGTGAGAATTAATTCGCCCTAAGAGAAAGAGTTCTTCAGCTCCACCATAACGACCAACACTCATATGAAAACGCTTCAATGCACTCTTATGTGGGTAGGCCAAGAACTCTTGAAAGCTTAGACCTTTAAGCTGCTCTTTGATTTCATGAACCTCAATACTGCCCAATTCTTCAAGGGCCGCCTTCAGATTCAAGTGGCCATCGACGAGGGCCGACTTAAGCTTGGCCACTTTAGAAAAGTGCTCAATATCTTTAAACGCTACTTCCGCACCGTCCTTAGTCTTATGGTAGATAAGGAAGAGTAACACTTCATGTGTAGTGGTGAGGTTGAGGTTGGGAGAACCTATCCCCCCTAAAAAGGAGAGCTGCTTTAGCTCATCACTAAGGGGAATATTGGCCTTCATTATCCAGTGGTAGAATATTTCAGTGAAACGAAAGAAATCAACTTTAAGCCCCTCTCTAAAAAAATAAAAAGAGGTCAGGGCGGATAAATTAAACTCACCCATGCGTGAAATAAGCTCTGATGAAAACTCCAAGTTGAACTTAAGGGCAAAACGCACAGCTCGGCAAAAGCGCACAGGATCGCGAGTGAAATTCTCTCCACAGGGAACAAGTTCTCTGGAGTTAAGATCTTCTCGCCCACCAAATGGATCGATAAAGCGAATTAAAAGTTCCGTTTCCTTCTTATAGAATTCAATTCCCATGGCATTAAGTGTGAAGTCTCGTCGCGCAAAGGTATCACGATAATCCCCATTACTGACTAAGCGCACTTCCATATCACTATGGCCGTGGCCATCTGAATTTTCATAGGATTCGATACGGGCGGGGGCCAACTCTACATCTTCTTCATGCTCATCCCAATGAACGCGCATAATAGAGAAAGAGAGAAGTTCGACTTTATGGCCATAGGTATCCTGCAGTCTCTCTTCCAGCCGGCCTAAGCGAAAACCCCAGTCCTTTTCATCATATTCATATGGATGGCGTAATTCAAAGTCGAGGTCTTTAGAGAAATGACCGTGGATAAAGAAATCGCGAACCGCCCCTCCAACAAGGGTTAGAATAAAACCTTCTTGTAAAATTGATTCCAAAAGGTCTCTTACGTGCACAGGGAATTGTTTGAGAATTTCCTCGTCTTTTAAATCTTGCTCATGCTTCCATACATTCGAGATCATAGGGGCCCTTATGCACTAGAGTTGATTCAGTGGCTAAGTGGATTATCCGCTTGGCTCAAGCGCTCTAAAGTCATTTTGATACGAGTGAGCTCAACCGCATCTTTATGATACACCACATAGAACTTTCCGTTAGAAACTTTAAAGTCCATCAGACTGCCCACTTTATCTTTGTAGTAAGAGCGAGTCAGCACATGAAGAGGAACCACGGCCACGCCTAGCCCCTTCTGTACCGCCTGGAGCATATTTCCATGGGAGTTAATGACGTACTTCTTATTAATTTTCTTAGGGATTTGACCGTAGCGCTCACGACACCATTTCAAGTAGAGGCCATCGCCCTCTTCTTGGAAGAGTATGGTGGGATA
>JBFHGF010000027.1:0-15342 GCA_041583335.1 Bacteriovoracaceae bacterium | reverse complement strand
GCTTCAAATAGCTTTGTTATTTGCCTTGGTTGGTCGCGGGCGACTCGGGTCCAATATCTGCTGCGCAGATAAGTCCCCTCCTCTGCTTCCTCTTTCTCATTAACTTTGATACTTCCTGACCCGACTCGATACGGCCTTCCGGCCATATCTTTGAGCGAACTCAAAATGCGACATAAGCCTCTTTAGGATTTTCCAACACAGTTGAAACCTTCGGTTTCATCGCTCAAATAAGTTATGTGCTTCAAATAGCTTTACTATTTGCCGCACATAAAAAAAAGGCCCAGTCATATGACCGGGCCTTCATTACTTAAAACTTTAAAGCAGAGATCTAGTCTTCTACTTTGAAACCAGCAAGCTTGTCAGCAAGAGTTGCAGACTTAACAACTTCATCTTTATTGTAACCGCTAGCTTCAGCGTTTACAGCAGATTTCATTGAAAGAGCAATTTTCTTAGCGTCTTTGTCAATTGAGATAACCATAGCTTTTACAGCTTGTCCCTTTTGAACAACTTCTTCTGGTTTTTCAACTCTGTCTTCAGAAAGCTCAGAAATGTGGATAAGACCTTCAATTCCTGTTTCTAGCTCAACAAAAGCACCAAAATCAGTAACACGTACAACTTCAGCCTCGATTACAGTTCCAACAGGAAGTCTTTCTTCGATTTTCTTCCATGGATCTTCTTCAAGTTGCTTAATACCAAGACAGAATTTTTGATTTTCTTTGTCTACAGAAAGTACCGCAGCTTCGATTTCTTGACCTTCTTTGTACTCTTCAGAAAGGTTTACATTCTTCTTAGTCCAAGAGATGTCAGATACGTGAATAAGAGCGTCTACTTCTTCACCTAGGTCAAGGAAAACACCAAAGTCTACAACAGACTTAACTTTTCCAGTAACCTTCTTCCCTACGGGGTACTTAGCTTCAAGCTCATCCCATGGATTTTCTTGAAGTTGTTTAATACCAAGAGAGATTCTTTTGTTTTCAACATCAACGTCAAGAACTTGAGCCTCAACTTTTTCACCAACAGTGAAGTGCTTAGCAGGGTTCTTGATTTTGTTTGTCCAAGACATTTCTGATACGTGGATAAGACCTTCGATCCCATCATCAAGCTCGATGAAGATACCGTAATCTTTAACAGATACAACTTCACCAGAAACTTGTTTACCAGCAACATACTTAGATTGAGCTTCTTCCCATGGGTTAGGCTGAACTTGCTTAAGACCAAGAGAAACTCTTTCTTTTTCTTTATCGAACTTAAGGATCTTAACTTCGATTTCATCACCCATTGAGAGTAGGTTACTTGGGTGCTTAACACGTCCCCAAGACATATCAGTGATGTGAAGAAGACCATCGATACCACCAAGGTCGATGAATGCACCGTAATCAGTGATGTTTTTAACAACACCTTTAACGATCATACCTTCTTGCATTTGCTCAAGGATTTCTCCTCTCATCTTATTACGCTCTTCTTGAAGAATAGCTCTTCTTGAAAGAACGATGTTACCGCGTTTTTTGTTAAACTTGATAACTTTGAATTCCATTCTCTTACCAATGTACTTATCAAGGTAACGAGTTGGACGTAGATCAATTTGTGATCCAGGAAGGAAAGCTTTAACGCCGATATCGACAGAAAGACCACCCTTAACTTTAGCAACAACAGTCCCTTCAAGAGGAGTACCTGATTCACAAGCTTCAGAGATTTTATCCCATGCTTTAAGAATTTCGGCCTTATCTTTAGAAAGAACAAGGTTACCCATAGCAGACTCAAGCTTGTCTAGGTAAACTTCGATAGTTTGACCTTCTTCAATCTTAAGAGTTCCATCATAGTTTTGGAATTCTCTAGTTGAAACTAGACCTTCTTGTTTGTAACCAATGTCTACCATTGTGTAGTCAGGACCAATGCTAACTACTTTTCCGTTGTAAACTTCACCTTCAGTGAAATCTTTTGTCTCCTCTGACTCGAGAAGTTGTGAGAATTCTGTCGTTACTGTTTCTTCAACGTCTTCGCCGAAAACAACGTCAAAATCCTGCATCCATTTTTGTTTGATGTCCTCTGTTGACATAAAACACCTCTTTTTGAATTTCCTTCTTCTGAAGAAAATTCGGTTTCATTAAACTCGATAAAACCGAGTATTCACACCTTACTACTGTAAGCATGTAACATTTATTAGGCGCGCAGTGTAACGCAAAGGACAAGGGATGTTAAGGCTTTTTTCCCATCGATAAAAAATTCCTTTTACGTAAGCGTAAACGCTGTAACCTACGTCTACGCCCAAGGAGTTTTTGGTAAGATTTCACCATCTCTTCTTCATAGTAGCTACTGCCATAGGCCTCACTGAGGTTTTGATGGGATTTATGGAGATTTGACTTATAAGTATCTAAATTTCTTAGAATCGTATCGCACTTTTCACGGATCTCTCTTGAGTCTCCAATTTTATAGGTCTCCCCCACTTGGCCATGGGTACGCAGAAGCTCCATAGAAGAAGAACTTCGAGGAACTAAAATAGGAACTCCAGAGATAAGCGACTGAATAGCATAGTCTTCCAGATCTTCACGGCGACGCAGTCCCATCCAAAGATCAACCCATTTTTGCTGCTCCGCAATATCACATGGCCCCACAAAGGCAACGTGCTCTTCGAGGCCCCAGTCTTTAACTTGGCGGCGTAGCTCATCGGTGAGTTTAGTGTCGGCCCAAGTTTTTTCATTATAAAGTGCAAAGGTGAAGTTCTTATCATCGAGCTTTCGCTCTACCATCACTCTAAAGGCATGAAAGAGTGTCTCAAGAAATTTAGTATTGGTCTCAATTCCATTTAAATTAGTTCCGATATACCAGCGCTCTTCTGTAAACCTAAAGGGAGGTCGATCTGTATCTCTAACCCGTGTTCTCGTCCCCATGCCAACAAAGTTAATCTTTCTTGGCGGCAAACCTAAATGGCCCCACACATTCTCCACCATATCGGGAAGAGGTAGAACCACTTGGTCAATTCGTGAAGAGAGGGGTCGATACCAAAAGTCACGATAGTAATTCTTTAGTTCAGTACTTAAGGTGTAAACCAATGGAATGAGCTTCTTGCGTCTTAAGAAAAAACAAAGAGGCCAAAGGACTTTTATATCATAGCAATGGACAACATTAATTTTTAACTCATCAATCAAATGACTAAGCTTTCTCAATTTACGCCATTCAAAGATCTTGGAGGCAAACTTGCCTTTGTGATAGATACACTCTATCCCCGCCTCTTCGGCCTTGAGCCTTAAGTGCGTTTTCTTATAAGTGTAGAGGTAAACTTTTGCTCCATTTTTTTGAGCAAGCTTACAGTCCTTTAAGATTAACCTCTCTTCGGTTCCCCACCTCTTGGTAAGTCCCATATAAAAGAAATTTAATCCTGCAAATGGTAAATTAGAGGGGCTCTCCGTCTTTGTACTCAACCAACTCTCCAGCAACTGAACCGATCTTAACCTGGGCCTCAAATTTCAATAATCTCTTCCTATCATCTGCAGAGAACCAAAAGAGAATATCCCCTTTCTTTTCCAGAACACCGGGAAAACGAGTTTCTGCATTGATACGAATGGCCAATACATCTTTGTCCATAATTTCAATTCTTTCAGTTTCTTCAACCTTAATTCCCAACATCCATATCTTACCTCGAGTAACAATGGGAAATTCATAGTGATCCCCCTTCTTAAGAGGTAAGGTCCGCACAAAGAGTAGCGCAGAAAAGGAATCTTGGAAGTAACGAGGAATATATTTTGTCTTCTCTTCTTCTTTAAGTTTTCCATGCTTAATTTTCTTATACCAGTGATAAGTCTTGAGCTCGTCATGATCAAAGAGTTGCAGATCATCAACTGTCTGGGCACTTTCTCTCTGGGCCAATACATACTTTAAAGGTAGAAAGTTTTCCTTAGTCACAAAAGTATCAATAGAATCATCCAAGGTATAGATATAGCTGTAGTAGCGCGCAGACCTCAGTTTTCCACTAAAGTGGTAGGCTTCCTTCCCACCCACCTTAACTGGCTTCTTGGTCTCCATTTGGATATGTCCGGCAGTTAATCCCAGATATGTGAGTTGGAAAACAAACCTCTCTCCTATGCGAATAATGGGCTCAGAAGTTGGCCAAATTTTTTGGGAAACTTTATCGTATGCTCTGTAGGCTTCGGGATAGGGCCCTGCAGATTCATCTTCTTTAGTTTGTCCTTCTTCTACTTCTTCCTCTTCATGATGCACTTCTTGAACGACAGTATCTTTTGGCCCTTTCTTGCCATCGATTTTGGTTGTGGGTTCCTCTTTTATTTTTGAAGTTGGAACATCTTCGTTCACTTTTGCAGAAGCTGCTTGCTGAGCTTCCTTTACCTCTTTAGGTTCTGAAGCCTTTTTGTCCGCTTCTTCTGATTTCACTGACGGTGCTTCTTCGACTTGAAACTTATTAAACTTTTCCTTATCAATCCCTAGGGACTTCTCCACTTGTCGTGACTCTACTTCGATAAATTCGGTATCTTTACGAGTGGCACAAGATGATATCGAAACAAGGGCAATGCTGCTACAGAGAAGGAGTAAATATTTAAAAGTAGAAGGTTTCTGATTTTGATTCACAGTCACATTTTATACCCATTCATTCTTTCTACAAAGGGGTAAGCTTTTCAAAAACTCAAACTGAGATTACTTGATCAATTGTCTTGAGTGTATTCTCTTTGCCTGCAACAAAGTCGACCTGAATTTCTAGGTACAAGAGTCGAGGATCATCTATGATTCGACGAATTTTAACGATATCTTTCTCTGTTGTGATAACATAGGCATCTTCGGCCACGGCACGCTCAAGTATTTGATTAATTTCTTCAACTTTAAAAAAGTGGTGATCTGGATAAACCACATTATCGATAACATCTGCTCCCAGAGATTCCACCAAATTAAAAAATGACTCCGGTGAAGCAATACCGGCCAAACAAAATACCTTCTTGCCTTGAATCTCATCAATGGAGAGGATCTTTTGATAAGAAGAATTGAAGAAACCAGAAGGCGTATAGTCCATCAAGGCAAAGTTGATATGAGGTGGAGAATACTTTTTAATCATCTCTTGCAATTCAAAAACTTTTTCTCGCTCGGCTTGATTGGCCCTTCCAATCACAACGAGGTCAGCATCTTTAAGGGCCGAAAAACCCTCTCTCATATAGCCCCGGGGTGCAACTTTGTAGCGATCCAAAGGCATCAAGGCATCAAAGAGTACAATATTCAAATCCCTTTTGAGCTTTAAGTGCTGGTGTCCATCATCCAATACTACGACATCTGGGTTTTCTTTATCGAAGTAATATTCAAGATTCTCACGACGCTTTTTTCCAACAACAACCACAGCATTCTTCAATCGACGAACGAGTAGTAAGGCCTCATCACCATACTCAAAGGGGTTAAATCCAAGCTTCTTTCCAGAGCGTAAGATTCCACTGCTATTTTCAAGATTCCCTTTATAGCCACGAGAGAGGATCATCACTTTCTTGTTCTTATTATTGATGTACTCACTAAGCCAAATGGTAAAAGGAGTTTTTCCTGTTCCCCCAAATGTTAAATTTCCAACTGAAATAATTGGAACTTGATAGCTCTCGGCCTTAATAAAATTATAGGTGTAAAGAAAGCGCCTTAGACGATAAATGGCATCCCATAACAATGAGACGGGAGCAAGAAAGAACATTAAAAATTTAAGTACCGGATTATTCCAAGTCATTTGTATTCCTAATTACAGCTCGTGGGCAGGCCGATTCATCAATTGATAAATAATAGAGCCTACGTTTTCAGAGTCCCCACCAACAAGATCCATGGTGTGAGAGAGTTTCTCTTTCACCTCATTATACTGAGACTCAGAGTTCAACCAACCATCTAGGGATCTTGCAATATTAAAGGCCGAAAATTCATTCTGAATTAATTCAGGAAAAACCTTTTCCTGATGGACAATATTGGCCAGTGATATAGGTCCATCATAAGAGAGAAAAGTATAAAAAATAAATTCATTCAATAAAGACGAGGCGTAACACACAACCGTTGGTACTTCAAAAAGTGCACAGGTTAAAGTCACCGTACCACTCGCAGCGAGGGCATAGTCGGCCCATTCGAGAGCATCAGTAATCTCATCATGTTTGTAACAATGATCAAAGAGATGCTCAAAAGGCCTATAGTGCTCCTTGCTCACGTTAGGTGATTGAACAATCGACACTTCGAAGTCCTGACTAGACTTTACAATATATTCACAAAAAGTGGGCAAAAGCTTCTCCACTTCAAAGTTACGAGATCCAGGAAGAAGCAATAATCGCCTTTTACGTTCATTGATAGAACGATAAGACTTTGTAGTAAGACCTAACCTCTCGTGATTGGCCTTATCTTTATAATGAAACCATAGAGGATGGGGCACCGAACGCACTCGATTCACTCCCCTCTTTTCAAACCAATCCTTCTCAAAGGGAATAATCGTAAAGAGGGTATCAACATTGTCTTCAAGAGCTTTAGCTCTCCAGGCCTTCCATGCCCATGCCTGTGGAGCGACATAGTAAAAAACACGTACGCCCTCTTTCTTAAGCCGTTTGGCCAATTTCAAGTTGAAATCTTGAAAATCAATTAAGATAGCATACTTACATTTGCGTCTCTTTACTTCTTCGACCATTTCATTGAGGGCACGAAAGTAAAAAGGGATTTTTCCAATAACTTCACTAAAGCCCCAAGAAGAAAAATCTTTGAGATGATAAAGGAGCTCGACTCCGAGTTCTTCCATCTCCTCGCCTCCCACTCCAAAGAATTTCATCTCTGGTGCTATAGACATTAGCTCGGGCAAGAAACTCATGGCGTGTTCCTCTCCCGATTTTTCTCCTGCAATAATAAGACAGCTCTCTTCTACCATGAAATTGCTTTCTCTTGATCCAATGAGTTTAAAACTTGCTCGACCACATAGACGGCATTAACTCCCGCTTCTTCATCTACGGCAGTAGTTGAGTTTTCCTTGATGGCCTTATAAAATAAGCGTTGTTCCTCTAAGAGGTGATCTCGAGCGGGGTATTCATTTGAAACGACAAAGGTATCCTCCGTAGTCGCATTGGCCTTAGACTCTTTCAATACTTTTCTAAAGAGATCGACCTGAAGACAGCCATACTCATTGACCACTTCGAAATTACGGATTTCTTCCGTATGGTTACGACCAACAGAAATTGTCGCAATCGCTCCTGAGTTAAAGCGGAAAAGGGCACGTACAAAGTCCCATTTATCAGTTCTTTGCTTCTTACCAAAGGCCTCCACACTAACTGGCTTGTCTCCTAAGACATACATCATAAGGTCGATATCATGAATCATAAGATCTTGAACAACATCGACGTCAGTGGCCCTTCCCTTAAACGGAGCCTGACGCTCTAGCCTTAGAATAGGTGTCCCCTTAAAATAATCTTTCTTTTCTTTGAGCGTAGGCCAAATTTGATGGAATCGTTCACTATGACCAACTTGAAATTTTACTTCATTTTCAGCAATAAGCTGCTTTAGCTCCAACGACTCTTCATAAGTGGAAGTCATTGGCTTCTCACAGAAAACATGTTTTTTTGCCGAAATGAGTTTCTTGCAAAGATCAAAGTGAAACGAAGTTGGCGTTACCACAATGGCCGCATCAAAATCGATCGTACAATCTTCAAAACTTCTAAAAACAGGAGCGGAAATATCCTTTTCTTTTAGCTTCTGCGCTGTAGCTGATGAAGGATCAATAACAGCGACGAGTTCAGATAGGCCTTCAGCTTTTAATGCGATCACCTTATCCACATGCCAGCGTCCTAAGTGTCCATAACCAAAAACAGCAACTTTTAACATTTCCTACTCCATAGAAAGAATTCTTATGACATAAAGGGTGCGATCCCCACTTCAGAATCATTAATTTCTTTAATCATTTGTTGAATGACAGGATTTTCTTCAAATTCCTCAATCAATTCCTTGTGGTTTACAAAGGCACGAGGACTTAGAGGATTGGCCTCCATAATACGATAGAAGTCGACAACTTCAGAGATCACTTGCTTTGAATGTCCTGCTCTTCGCATACCGATAATATTAATTCCCTTCAAGCGAACACGGTTACCATAGGCCGTACAATAAGTGGGAATATCTCGATCAATGGCCGAAGCTCCACCCAAGTAACTACCAAGGCCAAGGCTTACAAATTGAGAAATATTACATCCCCCACCAATAATCACCTTATCACCAACATTCACATGTCCGGCAAAGTTCGTGCTATTAGCAATAATACAATTGCTACCAAAGACCACATCGTGACCGAGATGAACATAGGACATCAGAAGGTTATTACTCCCCACGGTTGTCTTTTGCTTATCTTTCATAGTTCCACGATGAATACTCACATATTCACGAATTAGATTATTATCACCAATGATCGTCTCTGTTGGCTCACCTTTATAGGAGTTATCTTGCGGAGGTGCTCCGATTGCACAATAAGAAGAAATTTTATTATTCTCACCAATTGTGGTGTGCCCATCAATTTTCACATGGGACTCAATAATAGTTCCTTGCCCAATTTTTACATTGGGTCCAATAATCGTAAAAGGTCCGATTTGAACTCCATCAGCAATTTGTGCTTCCGGAGAAACCATGGCCATTTCATGAATTTCAGCTGCCATAAAAAATCCTTTTTATACAAATTTAACAGAGGCCATTACAGAGGCTTCTGACATCACTTCCCCATTATGATAAATGGCACATTCATTTGTCATAAAAGGACCGCGAATTTTAGTACATCTTGTTTTAATTTTTAAATCCATTTCAGGAAAAACAGGTTTTCTAAACTTTGAACCAAGTACACTTAAGAGCATGACATCCATTTGAAGGTCTCTCCAATTAGGAACTACTTTCATTAAAGCAAATGAAGATACTTGGGCCATCATTTCAATTTGAACGACACCGGGTAGAATTGGTTTCCCTGGAAAGTGACCTTCAAATATAGGATGATCGGCTCTGGTACGATAATGACCGATAACCTCGCCACCAATAATTTCTTTAATATCGAGACTCTCTTTTTCGGCATGCTCAGGTGAAACGGTAATACTCTCCACACCATCAACAAATAAAAAAGGGTTTCTGTGTGGTAAAAAACTTTTTACAACATCAATTCCAAATTCCATACTTAAAGCCCCTCGCTTTATAAACAACGTTAACTTTTATTTCTTTGAACTCAATTTTCTTAAAGTGGCATTACCACGTAACCATTCTCTGATAGGTCTGGCCGGATGTCCGGCAACAACAGAACCTGCATCTAAAGATCCTGTCACACCAGCACCACCGGCAATTTGTGATCCTGCTCCAATTTTTACATCGGGAGCAACACCGGACTGTCCTCCAAAAACACAGAAATCTTCGATAACCGTTGATCCAGCAATGGCCACTTGACCACACAGAATAACACCTGTTCCCAAATGGACATTGTGACCCACTTGAACATGGTTATCGAGTTTCGAGCCTGAACCAATAACGGTAGGACTAAAGGTTCCCTGATCGATACACGAATTAGCACCGATTTCAACATCATCGCCGATTTGCACTCCACCCATATGCCATACTTTCTTATGTACTCCCCCATCGAAGTTATAACCAAAGCCATCAGCGCCAATCACGCTTCCAGAATGAACTCGACAGTGATTTCCAACCTTAGAGTTAGGCATTAGAGTGACATTCGGATAAATTTCAGAGCCTTGACCAATAGAGCTTTGAGACATCACATTTACATTAGAGTGGAGAACGACATGAGGTCCAATCACCACATTAGCACCAATGAAAACATTCGCCGCTATCTTTGCCGTGGGATCAATTTTAGCAGTTCCCGTTTTTCGGCCATCAATTTCGTCATTAAAGGTAGATCTTACGCTCTCATAAAAAGGTTTCGATAGGGCCGAAATGGCCAAAGGAACTTTTGCGACACTTCCCCACCCGGCACTCTTTTGAAGAACTTCTTCGACTTCATTTTCAATAGAGTCGAGATATTCTTTTTGAAAAATAATATAGACGCCTTTAAGTTCTGCCGCCGCTTCCTTAAGGGTTGTCCAAAATGTCTTGGCCCCGCAGAAGAAAAGACGATGAGAGGACAAAGAGTAACGATCACAAATCCCTAAAATATCAAAATCATCAGCTTCATTAAGCTTCAAATTGATAAAGGATTGATCGTATTGTGAGATTTCTGAGATTTTCATAGAACTTCCCTCTTTGGTCGCGGGCGCTTTGATTTATACTTTTGCGTTGTAAGTTGGTTGCATTAAAAATACAAAAGGGAACACTTCAAAGGTTCCCTCTCGATTGTTTTGAAATGCTAACCAGCTACGACATCAAGTAAATTACAACTTGTCGTATGCCTTAACAACTTTATCAGTGATATCATCGACTTCTTTTACATAGATAGGAGAAGTTGTAACTTCAAATACCATATCGTAGTTACCACTCTTAGATACTTTTTCAATTACAGTGCGAACTTTTTCAAGAATCGGCTGTTTAAGCTCATTTTCCTTCGCTTGAATTTCCTTCTGGAAGGCCATTGTTTTTTGCTGAAGGGCCATAATACGGCCTTGAATCTCTTGCTCTTTCTTGGCCTTAGTCTTGGCATCGATTACAGCACTTTGCTTTTGATAATCTTCTTGAAGTTTTTTGATTTTATTCTCTTCTTTTTTGATGATTTCTTGTTTCTCATCAAAACTCTTCTTCAATGTCTTGCGAACACTTTTTCCTTCTTTAACAGAAAGAAGTACTTTTTGAACATCAACCTTCGCAATACTAGCAGCAGAAGCTGCACTTGTTAGAGAAAGCATGGCCATTACACACAATAATTTTTTCATCATTATCACTCCAAAGTGTTTTTATAAAATTAGAACAATTGTCCTATATCAAAATGGAATTGGCTACCTTGACTATCATCACCAATAGGATAACCAAACTCAAATCTTAACACACCAATTGGCGAGAACCATCTAAACCCAAAACCATAGTCTTTGTAGAGTTTAAAGTCGTCTGTTCCACCGGCATGCCCCGCGTCAGCAAAAACCACCCATTTCAGTCCGGCTTCACGTGCAAGAGGGTGTTCAAATTCAACGGTACCAAAAGTTGAGAATAGCCCACGTTGGTTTACTTGAACTTGCTGACCATTACTTAAAGTCACGAGTTCTTTAGGGCCGATATACTCAATATTATAACCTCTTAGGTTACGAGATCCACCAAGAAAGAATTTTTCTGAACGAGGAATGGGTGCGCCATCAACTCTCTCCATCTTACTGGCGTAGAGTCGTGTTCTCAGGACAAGGTCTCCAATAACAGTCTTATAATAACGTGCATCGAGCTCATTCTTAAACCACTTCTTCTTGAAGCCAATCCCTGTGTACTCAGTCGCTGCTGAAAGGTAGTAACCTGCACTGGGTTCAAATGCGTTGTTACGAAGGTCTCGAATCACAGACAAGCGAATGGTCGAGGCTTCCCCATTTTCCACCGCAGTATTGATAGTCGGGTCTGTGGTTTCACTTATTTCAGTATTCTCATACTTATAGGTTAAGAAAAGACGAGTAAAATGGAAGATCGGATAACCCACTCTCAAATTGAAACCTTCTCTCTTATAAGTAAAGTAGTTTGAGTTTCTATTAGTAGTTCTAAAGATATCCCCACCAGCAGTCCACTTAGTATCCAATAAATACGGCTCAGTGAATCCAAGATTGAACGTATTTTGAATGCCTGAAAGGGTAAGTGAGAAAGATAAATTCTGCCCAAGACCACGGAAGTTGTTTTGAGAAATCGAAGCTTGCAAGAATCCTTTTGATGCCGTTGAGTATCCAGCCCCAAGGCTGATTTGCCCAGTGTTTCTCTCTTTAACCTGAATCTCAACATCGAGGACATCGTCCTTTCCCTGAGGGGAAACGGTGTTAAAAAGAACCGAGTTAGGCTCAAAGAAACCAAGGCGGTTCACAGCTTCTTTTGACATACGCAGGCGTGACCCTGAATACTTCATACCTTCGTGAATAAAAAGCTCTCTCCTCACAACTTTGTCTCGAGTTTTGGTATTTCCTTTAACAATGATCCTACCAAAATGAGCAATCTTCCCTTTTTCGAAGGAGAATTCCACATCAACCTTATTTTCACCGGGCACTAATTGTAAGGTTCTGAGAACGTTGGCAAAGGCATAACCTTCATCTTGATACATCTCAGTTAAAGTCTGAATATCGAGCCTTAACAGTTCTTCCGAATAAATGGATTCTGACTTCAGTTGAATTTTTTCAAGCAGCTCATCCTCAGGAAAGAGAACCTCTCCTTGGAAGCTGATATTATTCACTGAGAACTGAGGTCCTTCATTAATCTTGATGGTTATGAAAACCCACTTCTTATCTTCCGAAACGGTAATCTCAGGTGTCCCAACATTAACTTGCAGATAACCTTTGGTCTTATAAAAGTACTTTATTCTTTCAATATCGGTTTGAAAGTTAAATTCTTTAAAGTTACCACTTCCCGACATGAAAGACATAAGCCCTTCTTCACGGGTTTCCATGATCCCCTTCAACTCTCCATCTTGAAATGCTTTATTTCCTAAGAAGAGGATTTTTTTCACGAGAACTTTATCAAATTCTTTAATTTTAAAAATCAGGTTTACATTCTCATCACTGATACGCTCGAGTTCGTAATTAACCTTCGCAAGATAATAACCCTTCTCTTCGTATTGTTTAACAATGGACTGAGCATCGTTTTGGATAGTGTTGATATCAAGGATGGCATACTCTTTAGTCTTAAGGCTTCCCATCAAATCATCGGCATCAAGTTCATCATTACCTTGAAAAATGATATTGGTAATGATCGGTTTTTCTTTTACTTTGAAGACGAGAGTATTCTTACCTTTAACGACTTCTTGATGAGCTTCGACGGACTCAAAATATTTAAGGGAGTAGATTTTTTGAATATCTTTTTTCAGAAGATAGTTGTCCAGAATCATTCCCTTCTGAGCACCTACCTTTTCTAAAATGGCCTCTTTCTCAACTTTCTTAAGCCCTTCGATAACAACGTCTTCAATTTTAAAGAGGTTTACACGAGGACCAAGATCCTCAATAGCGTAAGCTGAACTTAGGCCAAGAAAACACAAGCTGAAAATAAGGGCTATATTCTTTAGGGAAGGTTTAAACTTCATCACTATAAATTCTCTCAAATGGATTAATCCTTTGCTTACCTTGCTCTGGGCCCAAGGATTCACTGTTCAACAAGGTGCGGCCGACCTTTGTTGAAAAAATACATAGATAGGAAAATTATCAATAATTAGAGGAGATTACAACTTTTTGGGTCAACTTTTATTAAGGTCCAAAAGGCCGGAAAACGCGCTAAGAAAGTAGCTTGCCATCCTTCATAACAAATTTATTAGTAAACGAATTTGCGATACCTCGATCATGGGTAACGACTATTAATGTCGCACCGAATTCTCGTGCAAGATTCTTCAACAATTCTGTTACCTTTGCGCTATTCTCAGAGTCTAAGTTTCCTGTAGGCTCATCGCACAACAACAATTGTGGTCGCATGGAGAGCGCACGAATAATATTAATTCTCTGTTGTTCTCCACCAGAGAGCTGATAGGGATATTTCTTAAGGCAATGCGAAACATTAAGATGATCGGCCAATTCTAAGGCCATTTGCTTAACTTTTTTTGCATCGCCACCTCCGATTTCACAAGGAAGGAGAATATTCTTTAGATTTGTTATGCTTGGCAATAAAAAATGGAATTGAAAAATAAAGCCAACATTCTTATTGCGATACTTAGCGAGGACACCATCCCCCAAGCTGGAGAGATCTTTGCCATCAATTACTACTTTGCCAGAATCAGGTCGCTCCAAGCCTCCCATCATATAGAGCAGGGTCGACTTACCTGAGCCCGAAGCTCCCACTATGGCATATTGCCCACCAAGCTCCATAGAGAGGGATAAGTGATCAAGGGCATGTTGCTCACCATAGGTTTTCGAGACATCTTGAATCTGAATAAATGGTTTACCTGACATTTTAAGCAAACTCCTCACGTAGCCCACTAAGGATAGACTTACGAGACATACGATAAAGGGCAAAAGAGAGAATAAGAAACATCCAAAAAAGTGTGGATACAAAAACTAAGACATAATCTGCAGCACTAATGGAGAGCTTAATCCTCTCTAGATTATAAACACTTCCCGGAAGTTGTAAAAAAGAGAGATTCGCTAAGGCCAGGTCAAAGATCTCAACAAAGACCTGAGAAAAGGCGCAACTCAAGAGCCACAATAAAGTAATGATAGAGTACCAAGCTTTTCTAATATCTCGTGGCCCCATTCCCAAGGCCTGAAATAAAAAGATCTGTTGAGAGCGTCGGTCATCCAAGAAAGTAATAAAGGAGAGCACATTGAAAATAGAGACAACTACAATCACCTGAAGCACTAGACCAATAGTTAGTTTTTGAATTTCCACGGCCTCTAACAAAGAACCATAATCATACCAATAGGGCTTCACTCGATAATCTATTCCAAGCTTGTCTTCCAATTCAAAGCGATAGTTTTCAATGACCTTAGTAATATCTTCCTGCTTATGATCTTTAAGGTTCACAGCATAAACATTGACCTTGCCCTTCACGCCTAGAATATGAGCAAGCTGAGTGCGGTCCATATAAACAAAGCGCAGATCCTTCTCATAAATACCGTGATTAACGATTCCCGAGACACTAAAGCGGTTCAAGGAGGGAAGGCCATCCATCCCCTTATTTCCCTTGGCCAAAACAACGACGACTTCATCTCCAATCTTGAGTTTCAACTGAGAGGCGAGTTCTGAGCCCAAAACAATACTTCCCGCTTTCGCTTCTATACTGAGACCGGAAAGGCCATGAAACTCTTTAGAGTCTATTCCTTTTACAGAAATTCCTTTAGAACTTCCCTCAAAAACAAGAAAGGCCTGACTTTCTATATAGCCCGTTAGATTTTCAAGTCCCATCGAGAGGATATCTTCTTTCTCCTGAGCATTCAGCTCAAAGAATCCAGAGCGAGAATAGAAGTATAAATCTCCCGTACTCGACTGCAAACCAGAACGCATACTGGTCGTAAAACCATCCATAATCCCAATAGTACTAAGGATCACGGCCATGGAAAAAGAGAGCCCTAACCAAACACCTATCGCAAACTTAAAGTTGGAGCGATCCAACACTAAAGTCTTTGTGAATGTATTTAACGGAAACACGTATTCAAACTCCAGAGCTTACTAATGTTACTGATCACTCTCGATCGACTCAATCACACTCCAGCGAAGATAGGCATCCATATAGCCATCAAGATCTCCATCGAGAACTTTATCTGCTTGAGAACTTTCAAAATTTGT
>JBFHGF010000026.1:0-15357 GCA_041583335.1 Bacteriovoracaceae bacterium | reverse complement strand
GTCAGTAAGGGTCAACTCTCCATCAATGAGATTCTTCCTCTTGATAAATTTATGAGGATATTTTTGAGAAATATTAGAATACAAACCTTCAAACATATTCCGATTCTAACATAGATAATGGATTTAGCTCTAAAGCAATGTTTATTTATGACTATCCAAATGACAAAAAAAAAGGCCTCCCAATGGGAGGCCCTTCATTCTTTCTTATAATTTAATGATGTCTCTCTTTTTTAGTTCTTCCACAATCATTTCAAAGTGGCTTATTGGATAAGCTCCTCTAATAGGAACACCATTGAGAACAAATCCGGGAGTTCCCTGAATATCAAATTTTGCAGCTTCGGCCATATCTGCTTTGATCTTTGACTTAACCGCATCAGAGTTTAGATCAGAAGCAAGCTTCTTCATATCTGCCCCTACCTTCTCTGCTAACTTCTTAAGAAATTTCTCACCATTCTTTAGGCTTCTTTGGCTTTTGAAGATTTCATCATGAAATTCAAAAGCTTTATCCATACTTTGTAACTTAATAGCTTCAAAGTACTGAGCCGAAATCATTGCTTGTTTGTGGAAACTCAAAGGAAGGTGCTTATAGACGAATTTAACTTTACCTTTAAATTTTTCCATAAATTGCTTCATAGTTGAATATCCACGACTACAGTAAGGACACTCAAAGTCAGAGTACTCAACTAATACAAGTGGACCTTCAGGGTTACCCATTGAAGCATCTTTATCAGAAATATTTGGAGCGAGACGATCGTCAAAGCTTTTTTCAAATTTCTTTTTCTCCATAGAATCTTTGGCTTCCGAAGCCGCTTCTTGAAGAGTCATAATAAATCCCGCAGGATCGGCCTTAATCGCCTCTTGAAGAATTTCGGGGTGCTCTTTTAAGATTTGGCCCACTTTCTTCTCATTCACACATGAACTAAACAACATCGCTACGGCAATTGTTGTAAAAATTAACTTCGTCTTTCTCATTTTCCTTTCCTTTAGTTCTCTCTAATTTATGGGAGACTCTGGTTTCTATCTATTCTTACTTACTATTCGAAAAAATCAAGTCTTAGATTGGTCAGATTGTACAAGTTCCTTCTCAACCCAATCGAGATATTTATTAAATTTACGTGATTGATTCCTTAGATACGGATAGCCAATCAAGTGCACCCTTTGCTGGTAATTACCTTTTATAAAAGAACGCATTGTAGCAAAGAAAGCAAATGCCGGAGTCGATACACGACTATAAAGGTGATAGGCCAACACAAGATAGAGAATAATCCCTACCCCTAAGGATACTCCAGTAATTTGATCCATTATTATATTTTGCTCTTTCAAGAAGAAGTTAATAGCAGGGCTATTGGGTAGGGTCTTACCAGCAAGTTGAATTAAATTCTCATAGAGCATATCGGAGAACTTCATAATTCCAATGGAGAGCATTAAAACGGCACCTAGAACATAGAAGGCAAAATGAAAGAAAAATATCCCTTCAAAAGAGGGTTGATGAATTTTCTTATACTTCTTGGGGATAACAACTTTAGCTAACCCCTTACTCTCAGCGGCCGATTCAATACTATTAAAGAAGAACTCACTGAACTGACTCAAAATTTTGAGCTCAGAGAAGAAGTCTGGGTTATAGTCCTTGTCACAGCTCTTTAATGTCTGCCGCTCACAGTACGCTCCAATAATACGAAAGGGTCTTAAGAGAAGATCTGAAATATAGATAGAGGCCACATTAATTAAAATAAGAATCATTAAGGCATAGAGGGCAAAGTCTGAAATACTTCCCAATAGAGAGTCATAGAAGATACTTTCAAATTCACCTATGCCAAAGGACTCATTGGCCTTGAAGAAAACAAAGTTAACTCCTAGTAAGATGAGAATATAGCTTCCCATCACTAAGAAGGTAATTAAGAAGATAGAGGTCATTTTAAGGGACGTGAGTAAGCGAAACTGAACTTCAGGGTCTTTGAACTTTGTTTTAAATATATTCCACTTTTGTGTAAAAAAAGAATTAGGGCGTGCCTCTGCGCCACTCATAGCGTCTCCAAAAATATAGTCATACTCATTTATTATAAAGTTTTCAGACACTTAATTCGCCTCGGTAAATGCTTCCTCTTTATTTGGTACTAAACCCTCCTCTATTGTCGGTGATTCTCAGAATTACTTTGCCATGCTTTAGCAAAGCTTAGGTCAATATTTAGCAAGTACGGACAGGCCATAAAGTGATTACTTTTTATACAGATGTTGTCTATTTTACAGCGGCCATTTGTGGAAAATCCTGACGCCTCCCCAGAGCATTATCTTAAGTACCCGTTTTCACACTGCAATATGTCTAAATATCCCCCACTTCCCCCCTCATCAACTTTGGCACGCATTCTGCATCTATAACAGTACTTAAACTTAACCATCGTTTTTAGCTAGGAGAGAGAGTATGAAAACGTATAATGAATTAAAGGTGCGTTCCCTTGGACGCAAACTAGGAGTCCTCGGACTAACATTAATGCTTGCTGCTTCTTGTGGCTCTGATAAGAAGAATACAACTTCTTCTTCATCAAGCTCAAACCAATCGACAAGTACATTAACAAGTAATGATGCAAACTTTGCTTCAGACTGGAGTTCTATTAAGAGTACAGCAAACTGTAATGGAAACTACGGGAGAGCAAGTGATCGCTACTACTACACAACAGGAAACAGCTCAACTATGACCGCAGGCTCAATCTCTGGAACAGCTTCTGGAACTTGGCTTGGTCAAAATGATAACGGAAGTGTTGTTGCTGTTCAAAAAGTAGTATCAGGCGGAACAACATATTATAACGTAGCTATCTCTGCATGTATTGTTGGAGAGACAGTGAACGGAACAACTTATACTGTACTTGGAGATGACGACAGTCTATCCAATGTAAACTTCAGTAACTTTAGTAGATCATATGCAGAAAGTTATGGACTTGATTGTTCACACGACTTCCTTGCTTATGGTGTATTCAGCTTTACAAGTAGTAAGTACCAGAGCATGAACTACTATGGTAATGGAAGCCTAAGCCTAAGCTTTGGAACAAGTTACTACAATGCTAAGTGCTACTAATCAAAATTAAATCAAATCGAATTTAAAAATTGGCCCTGAGAATTCTTAGGGCCAACTCTCTACTCTCTCCAAATTGAGGAGGGAGCAAAAAAGCGCGAGCTTTTCCCTCCTCCTTTTGAAAAAAAGCTGGGATGTAGAGAAATGAGTTTAAAGTAAAGAAGGCTCTGTTTTGGTTTGTTTTTTAAGGTAGTCCTGAATGCCAATGGCCACGGCCTGAGCATAATTATCTTGAAGATCATCACGAAGCATTTTCTTAAGCTCTTTTGAGTTAGAAAGAAAGCCTACTTCTAAAAGAATGGCAGGACGTTTTGTCAGAGCGAGTACATAGAAAAGCCCTGGTCGAACTCCGCGATCTTTCATGTGATACTTCTTCCCCACCCCAGATTGAATCCGGGCATGGATACTCGTTGCCAGGCCTTTCGAGCTGGTTACAGTCCTCTGAATAACTAAGTCCGTAAGAATCTTATTAATGATAAGCTCCTCACCTTTCAAATCCTTGTTCTCCACTTGCTCAACCTTTTTAACGGCCGAGTCATCATGGTTATCAAGATAGTAAGTCTCAAAGCCACGTGGGCTCGATTTTTCAGAAGAATTAATGTGCACACTTATAAAGAGGTCGGCTTCAATTTTCTCAGCGATTTCTGCACGTTCGGCCAAACTAACCGTTCGATCCACACTTCGTGTCAGATAACTAGAAAAGCCTTTCTTTTGTAGTTCGCTATGGATTTTTTTGGCCAAGGAAAGAGCGATATCCTTCTCTTTAATCATGCGCCACTTTTTACGAGCATAGTAGTAGCGAGCATGGGCCCCCTCATCCTCTCCGCCATGGCCGGGGTCAATCAAAATAGTAAAGGCCATCGCCGATTGGGCCCAACAGGCAATCGTAATCAAAAGGATAAATTTACTTTTCAAGGGCTCAATAAACATTAGTAAGCTTTCTTCAAAGTGTGGTTTGGAAAATAATAAGATAAGATCTTCTTATAATCCCATCCCTTTTGGGCCAAATCAAGGGCCCCCAACTGACACATGCCTACACCATGACCTAAACCTTCACCATCAAGTGTAAAATAAGCAGACTTATTTCTCTTAACCAAGTTAAAGGCAAAGTTATTAGAGGGCACAATGAAGCGGCCAAAGTACCTACGCAGCAGGGTCTTTTTAAAAGAGTAATTATGAGATCCTAAATAAAAGTTTATTTTTCGATTAAACTTCTTATCACGCACCAGTCGAAAAGGTTGCCTCAAATTGGCCTCGATCGTTTTTGGCAAATGACCTTTTCTCACACCCCATTGAATGAACTTCTTCATTTTTGCTAGGGTTAATTTACTATGGTATCCCTTCTCTCCATGGTTATGGCAAAAGGGACACTTTACAGAGGTATAGCTATCCACTTTATTCTGCCAAACATGCCTAGGCTCCAAAGTTTGCCCCCCACATTTAGCATGAAAGAAAACAGGAGAAATTTTTCCACGGGAATTCACCAGCACTTCCCCCGAAGTCTTAAGAGCAGCATCTCGAGTATTACGATTCACATCAAAGAAGCTCCCCGATACTTGATGTTTTTCAGAACTTTCTAAGTCGTAATAAGTTTCAAAACCAGCTTCTTTTTTTACTTGGCCCGTCTCCATTTTATTTAGGGCATAACTACGTGCGGCCACGGCCTGGGCCTTAAGCGCCTCCACTGGCCATGTTGAGTTCATCTCTTTGGCCAATAATCCGGCGATATAAGTATCCATATCGGTTTCGTGAACCACGTCACAGCTATCACTATTTTTGGAACTCACCACATGAAGAAGACCATTAAACTTCTCATCATTATCTAACGTCAAAAGCCCCGCACTAGAGCCAAGGGAAGCAAGTAAAACAGGTTGATTAAAATCGGCCTTGCTCAATTGGGAACATTTAAATTTTATTTTCTTTCTTCCTTCAAAGCGAGTTGTTCGATTACTTAAGTGAAACTTACGGTTGAGGTCTAACCCCGAAATAGAGACATCCTTCTTAGATTTTTGAACAAGCACACGAACAAGAGGAACTCTATCTTGGCGAAACTCTGGCCCTCCAGACGACTTATTGCTCTGAAGAAATTTGCCATAGACTCTAGTGAAATTGGCACTAGATTGCGGAATGAATAAAAGAGCGGAAATAATCCAAATAATGGCCTTCAATCAGGGGCTCCTTCCATGGTCCCAATAAATAATCGTCCATCCTTGACGACGGTGGTTGTTCCAGATTAACCACCCGATATCTTATATATTCTATCGTTTTACAGAATTTTTCTCAAGGCACAATTACTTGTGATCGTTACAAAGATTAATAACTTAGAGTCGTTTCAGGTTAATTAATGCCAAGATGAGTCATTACTTTCTGCAAATCAATCCAAGCAGAGCGCTTCATATTGGGGTTAATTTGAAGAAAGTCAGGGTGAAAGACAGGGAATACACTCAAGTCAATTTGAGTTTTCTTGCCGAGAAGTCTGAACTTAAACTCCTGTCCGTGGATTTTAGAAAGGCGCTCCTTCGTGCCTAAGACAGTATTGCAGGCCTTTGCTCCTAGAGGAACAATACACAGCTGCATTCTCCCATCTAATAATTGCAAAATGCGATACCACTCAGCTTGGGCCATCTCAGCATCTTTCGAAAGAAAAACACGAGAGAACTCGAGCTCTTGCAGCTTCATCGCTCCAATCATCTTACTCAAGAGATCCGCCCGAGGACGTTCATCATCAAAGTCCTTTGGTCTCTCTCCCACGAAGAGAATAGACAACTCATCAGACTCAAAAGCCTCGTAATCATAGATAACTGGTCGATCTCCGGCCCTTTCTTCAAGAGTGGCCAATTCAATAATAGCGCCATCCGAAAAAGTAACCTTGCCCTCTTTTATCGCAACTTCCCCCCCTGGAAAGGAGACCTTCTTTGAACCACTATCCTTGGCCTCTTGGTCAATAAATTGATCGAAAGACTGAAGGATCTTCTTCTTTTCGCTAATGCTCTGAGAAGCATCACCATCAGTACTTACCTGTGACCCTTGGGCCGGGTCAGTCGCCACCTCTGGGCCAAAGGACGCTACGGGAGTTCTCACAGCAGGTCGCTCAAAGCTTGAGGAAATTGCTGTCCTACTTACCAAGACCTGAGAGAATAACGCCTCGGCATAGCTAGGGAACGGAAAAGCACCTTTTCGCTGATTTTGGTGGGCCGATTTTCTCAATTTAAGGTAAATATTGTCTGACATGAGGTAAATACTCTGAATATATAGGTAATTATCTCCCATAAATCCCACTAATTCTAGATTCTGTAAAGAAATCCCGCTTCTAAGACGAAAAATTAAATACACCGGGATGGTCATGGAGTTACGTCCTCACGCGCAAAACGCTTCGAACGTCACCTTTAATTACCACCAGGTATAAAACCTGCAACGGGTCAAGAACCCACTTTTAGGAGAATAAACATGTCCAAAGAGGTCGATTTTAGATTCGAACGATTTGAAGAATATTTCGGTGATGCCATCCAAGTAAAGAAGCAAATTGACGAGTGTAATGTATGCGGCGGTAAGCTCATCTTCACCCACCTTTCAGACTACAAAAATCTCTATGTTCAAGAAACGGCGAGATGTCCGGAATGTGGTGGTGGCAATAAGAAGCTCATCCATATACTTAATTAGTTTAAACTTTATTTAGAAAAGAATTATACCTATAATCGCAAGTTCCCGGGCATTAAGTCAGTAGGAACTTGCTTCTGCGGCATTACTCCTCATCAAAAACATTGAATTCAATTTCTCCAATATCATCGGTCTCATTTTTCTGAGCAACCTCTTTGTTTTGAAAGAAATCATCCACTCGCTTCATGACAAGGTCAAAATCAGGAATCACTTCAACCCTACAATCTCCAAGTTTTTCTTTAGCTGCTCTATTTAACTTATCTAATTCAATTTTTTCAAAGAGGATTCGCAAAAGTTTTTCATTGTACTTTTTCAACTCCCCCAGAAGCTCCATATCTAATTTCTTACCCAAGAAAATAATGGCCAATCTTTTAGACTGGTTAAAGGTTTGGTCAACTTCATCAAGCCCAGGATTATAGAAGCAGCGAATTCCCATACTATCGAGACGCTCTCTAACCTTTTCTGAACGTTCAGATTTTTCTTTATTAAAAATATAAGCAAATTTTAATGAACTCACCCTTCTTCACCTGTTTCATCGTTTTTAGTTTTTAAATCATTGATCTTTTTTAAGCTTACGAGATTCTCATTGCCTTGGAGTTCCTTATGTAGCTTAAAAATAAAACGACGGATATCACTTACATTTTTTTCTGTTTGCTGTTGAAATACCCCTCGGTAACAATTCTTAACTTTTTCCTCTTTAGAGCCTTTAAGATGCTTAACCACTTTTACATCCTGCCCCAATGGACCTTCAACATAGAAAGTTTCGCCCTCTACAAAATCTTCTTGTGAAAGAAAAATTACTTCAAACTCAGACATCCAAACCATTTCAATCTCTCTTTCGATAAAGACAGTCTGTTCCTCTTCATTCAAGTTACGATAGAAGGGCAAGAAACAGCTTTTATCTCCGTCATAGAGTGGAAAGTCAGCAGTAATATTTTTAAGACGACGAGCAGCTTCTTTATTAATACCTTGATTATATTTAACCAGATAAGTTTGAAATAGTTTCTCTACGACCCGCAAATCCAAGTCACTCTTGGTTGAAATGATAAAATGATATTGAAAATAATCACGTATTTCATGAACGGACATTTCGCCATCATAATTAAAAATTAAAACAAAAGGGAAGTAATCATTGAAATTTGTGAATGATCTAATCAAAGCATTAATCTCTTCGAGCGAGTTTCCTTCACCAAAGTTGATGACATAAATTGATGAAAAATCTTTACGAGTGACCTCATTAACTTCTATAATTTTACGCCTAAAGATAGGCTCAAATGGATGGGTGTGATCTTTAAGAATATTCAAAAGTGGATACTTAAGTGAAAAATTGAAAAAGGTTATATTGAAACCAGGATCATTTTTTACATTAGAGTGCTTCATATTCTTATGGAACTGTAACACCTTCAATTCATTTGCGAGGATCTGCTTCTCAACATCTCCATCATAATCGTAATCTTCATCACTCTCAGTCGTTGCAATCAAGGAGAACTTCTTAGGCTTCAGATCTTTTAGAATGGCCTTATAAACTTCAAAGTTAATATTCGCACCCTGTATATCTATGGCAATCGACATTTGATGGTCACCAATCTGCTTACGTGAAACCTTAGAGCGCAAAGGCAAGTAATCTAACTTATAAACATATTGCTTATTGAAAGATTGATAATTACTTTCTTCAGATATTTTGTAACGCTGAGTAAGGAAGTACTTATTGTAATATTCCATATCATCAATAATCTCTTCACCTTCCACAAAAATATGATTACTTAGGCAAATCAAGCTAGAAGATCGCTCCTGAGTAACTCGTAGAGGTATTTTTACAGGAAAGACTTGAGCCGAATAAACTTTTACCACATCACTTTTGTACTCGTTAGAGCTCATTAAAATATTTCTAACGCAGTAAAGTATTTCTTCATTAAAGGAGGTCTTCTTATAATGGTAGAAGCGGCCTCCTTTGAGGTCAAAGTCGTCTTCCTTCCAGCTAGGGCAATTAAGGACAATAAGGGGAACTTCTCTCTGGTCTTTCTGTGCCTCTGTTAGAAAGAATATCGATTTAATAAACTTCTTCAAATAAAGTGGATTAAAATCATCGGAGTCAATAATGATACCGTCAGGTCTACCCTTATTGATTCGACCAAATACCATTTCTAACTTAGAAGGCTCAAACGATTCCAGTTCGAAATCATTTAGATTTTCAGTTATATTTCTATAGACTTGGTTTATTTTTCCAACAAACAATATATAATTCATAAAACTACACGATAAAAATGAATGGAGTAATTAGTGAATAGTAACACACATTTTCTCATTGTTGATGATTACGCCAATATTAGAGACCTCGTAAAGAAGCAGCTAAATCAACTAGGCATCAAGAATATTACTGAATATGATAATGCAGTAGATGCTTTTAATTATCTTAACACCGATCATGAAGAGGTTGAGTTTATTATTTCCGACTGGAATATGCCAAATATGACAGGGCTAGAGTTTTTAACGAAAGTTAGGTCCCATGATAACTATAACAATATTCCCTTTATTATTCTCACGACCGAGAATGAGCAGGAAAAAGTACTCGCCGCAGTTGAAGCTGGAGTAAGTAACTTCTTAATTAAACCTTGGAAACTTGAAGAGTTTGCAGAAAAGATAGCCTCTGCCTGGAAGTTAAAAAAATAACAAGCTTTTTGCGTAATCTACGATTTCCTTGAGAACAATAGCTATATTCCTCTTATTCTTGAAGCTTTTGAACATCTCTTTTGCTCGTTTATTGTCTGCCTCAGCGGCCTTTCTGAGTTTTTCCAACTCTTCCTCTGATAGCTTTTTATTTTCGGGCTTTTCCTTTTCACTTACGCCTAATGACTCACCTTTCTTCACAGGTATTCTGCCTTGGCGCTTATCTCTAACATCTACTCCACCTTCGACCACAGAAACTTGAACATTTTTACCAGAATTAGCGATATCAACCCGTACGATAGATTTCTCATCCAGTTCGAGAATTGAGTCGTTAACTTTAACTTTATCCAACATTGATTTTTCGTTTAGCTTCACATTAACTTTCCCGCTAATAAGCTCAAGCCCAACCTCATTTTTCTTGTTGCTTAACTTGCTCTCCAAAGATGAAAAATTTAAATGAACCAAACTATTCTTAGACAATAGTATTACACTTTGATCAACAAATAAGAGCTTGGCATCAGACCCCTCTCCTGTAAAAACATAGGAGTCAGAAAATAGCTCTTCATCTTTATTTGCCGGTAACCAACTCACGCTATCACCATAGCGAATACGTACATCATTCTTAGAAGACGAAATAACCCCGATAAAACCAGAAGGCTTTGGTGTCATGGAGTTGAAGATTTTCGCTGAATTAAAATAAACCGCTGATGACAACAGAACGATAAGAGACGAAATTGCTAGGTAGATCTTTTCCTTGTAGGACATGTAATATATTACAATAGTTTACATCATAGAAGTAAAGGGTAAATCAAGGTTATGTCTTGAAATTATTTAAATCAAAGAAGTTATTCAGTAGACAACTTGCTCTCGCTCTATCTATAACGATTGTAGTCGTCAGTGCTATTTTACTTATTGTCGTTACCCGAATGATCATTAAAGATAAAAAAGCCTACCTCTATGATAATTTATTTGAGCTCAATGACCGCTCGGCCCTACTTTTAGAGCAGTTTGAGCAAAGTATGAAGTTTACTTCGATCGACTTTATTTCTTTTATAAAGAACAATCAAGATTCTGTTCAACATATTAACCTAAAGAACTTCTACCCCTTAAAAAAATCACCGATTGAAGATATTCATAATGTTAGACTAATCGACTCAGCAAACCAAAAGAGTCAGCTAATCTTCCGCAACTCTGAAATTGATAAGAACTTTGCGAGTAAGAAAGGCTACCTCGATTTTTCAGAAAGCTTCTTAATAAAAAATCACAGCCCCGGTCCAATTCATGGGCTTTTCTTAAGAGAGAAAGAGAAGTCTCTAAAATATGTGGTCTTTATCCAAAATGATGATCCCTCTTCCTCTTTCTACTGTATTGAATTTATGGTTGATAAATTCTTTACCGATCTATTTATGAAAATGCCCTACAGTGTGAATCTGATCAACTCTAAAGGGAGGAATATCTTCTCTAACAAGCCCTCTGCTGACGCTATTGATGGGTCAAAGCTCTATTCTATGATTAACCTCCAACAGAAAAAAGGAGAAGTCATTACTCACGCTAAAATCTCGGAGCTCGAAATAGAGGGAGAAGATATCATTACAGGAATAAAACCCATCATAAAAGAAAGAGAAAAGCCCCTTTATCTACTCTCTTCTATTAAAACAAAGAAGGCCTACACCATCACCTATGTTCTCATCCTCAAGTCATTCGCCATCATTGGTATTGCTCTGGGTATTATAAATATTGGCGTAATCTTTTTTACTCGATCCTTAACTCGTCCAATTTCTCAACTTTCTGAATTTATGGGAAAAGTAACAGAGGGAAATTATAATCTCACCGTTCCCGATCAGAAATTTATTGAGTTTAATAAGCTTGCGGTTTCATTTAATTTAATGATTCAAAAAGTTAATGAATACCATGAGGAACTTTTAGATATTAATAAAAACCTAGAAAGTATCGTTGATGAAAGAACTCAATCCTTGAAGGAAGCCAACCTCTTTATCAAGGCCGTTATCGACTCTGTTAATCAAGGAATTGCTGTTTTCAATAAAAATAGAGAATTCCTATCTACCGCAAACAAGTCCGCCAAAATTTTACTTGGGGAAGACTTTCAAAGCAAAAACCTCGCAACCGTTCTCAAGGTAGAGAAGCCAGAGGTCATCGAAAAATGGGTCGATAACCTCTTTAAGGAAATGATCCCTTTCGATTCCCTTGTTTCCCTTGGCCCTAAACAACTACCTTTCTCCGAAGAAGATGAAGATTATCGAGTTACCAACCTCCAGTACTTCCCTCTTAGGGACGAAGGCGAGAAAATTATAAATATTGTGCTTGTAGCCACGGACAATACCAGAGAGTATAAAAGTCAAAAAATTATTCAAGAGCAGACAGAACTCGTTCTCTTTCTTTCCACAGTCGCTAAAAGAAGCAAGTCATTCTTCTCATTTTGTGACCAATTCAGAAAAGAGCTCCTTCTTTTTAAAGAATCTGATCAAAGCGATGTAGGACAATGGCTTAAAAGCTTCAAACTAGTCCTCCACTCTCTTAAGGGGGAAGCTAGTTTTTTAAAAATTATTTCTTTAACTGATTATGTGCACAACCTTGAAACAGAAATATCCAACGGCCCAAAAAAGCCCTTAGAGTACTTTGATACTATAGACCATCTCATCTCTCTTATCGATCACGCCCAAGACCTGTTACAAGAAAAGCTCGGGATCACCAGATCAGATACTGAACAGAAAACAGATCGCAAAAAAATGGATGCCTTTGTTCAGTACTTAGAGAAAAGTAATCAGCATCAAATTGCCAAAAAATTTAGATCTCACTTTTACTTCTCTTCAGTGGGAGAAATTCTACGTGAAAATAATGAACTCATCACTCAACTGGCCACTCAACTCAATAAGGAGATCGCTCCTATCGTGATGCTGACCAAGCCCTTAAAACTTCCTCCTCATATGTTCAGTGACTTCTTCAAGTCGCTACAGCATCTATTTCGAAATATTGTCGACCACGCCATTGAAGCTCCTGAAAAAAGAGAAGAAATGGGTAAAGAGCGAGTTGGAAAAATAACGGCTTCTGCGACTTTAGAAAATAGAGACAAAAAATACCTCTGTATCTCCATTGAAGATGATGGTGCAGGGATAGATCCAAGCCTTATTCGTCAAAAGCTTATCAAGAATGGTTATAAGGAAACAGAAGTAAACGCAGAAGATGATGCAAAGGTCATTTACCATATTTTTGATGCCGACTTTTCCACAAGAGACGAAGTCACGACGACCTCAGGCAGAGGTGTTGGAATGGCCGATATAAAAAATGAGATTGATAAATTAGGAGGTCAATTAATTGTCGAATCCAAAGTCGGAAAAGGCAGTAAATTTACTTTCCTTATACCCGTGACCTAATCCTTCAACACCTTTTTGACATTTTCCGCTATCTTCAAGGTCACATCCAACTCACGAGCAAGCTCTGTTGCTGTTAGATTTAGAAGTTCCTCTTTTGTTTTCTTTAAATTTTTTTGAATTTTTGTTTTCAACTTAGGTCCCACTCCCTCCACTTGATCAATCCAAGAAGAAAAAGTTCGCTTCGCCTCTGCTTTATGATGAAGCTTTCGAGAGAAACGGTGGGCTTCATCCCTCATTTGAGTAATGATTCGAAATAAAGACTTATTCTTATGTAGTAAGTATGGATTGGCCCGTCCAGGGATAAAGAGTCGCTCCTCACTTCTTGTGATCGTTTCCTTTTGAAAGTTTCCTTTGGCCTTAGACTTAGCAATGGCGCAAACAGGTATATCTAATCCCTTTTCTTTCAAGACCCCTTGTAAAATACCAAGCTGACCTTTCCCCCCATCGACAATGAAAACATCCGGTAGGCTTCCATTATCCATTCTTCGCTCCAAAACTTCTTTCATCATAGCAAAGTCATTATTGCCTTCTTCTCGCTCTTGAAGGTGATAGTAGCGGTATTGTTTTTTATCAGCAGTTCCATCCCGAAAAACAATCTGCGATGCGGTCGGAGACTTCCCTTGAAATATCGCAATATCATAACACTCAAGTACAACTGGGCGCTCTTTTAAGCCCAAGAGTTCTTTGAGTTTATTTAATCCAACATACACTGACTCTTCATTATCCTTTCGAACTCGCTGATGTTCCTTAGCGTGGTCATGAGTTAACTTCATCAAGGAGGAGAAGTCATGTTTCTTGGTTTTGCTACTTAAAACTTTAATTTTTTGAGTTTCGTTTAAGGCCTTCTTAAATAAATCTCTATTTTCTTTTTCAAAATCTACGACAACCACATCAGGAAGTGACTCTCCTCCAGAGGTGTAGTACTGAAACATAAAATTGATAACCTCACTTTCAATCTTGTCCGTACAGTCAACTACAGGAAAGTGAAAATTCTTATGTCCTAATAAGAGACCATTTCTAATGAGATAAACTGATATCTCTACTTCAATTTCCCCTTCATAGTAGGCCAGAATATCGACATTCTTATATTCACCGAGAAGTTCAACATTTTCTTGTCGTGAGTACTCACTGAAGCGACGAAGTACTTCGATATTATCTCGAATCATAGCTGCGTATTCAAACTCTTCTCTTTCAGCGGCCGCCATCATTCTATGCTCTAGAACATTTAATGATTCTTCCTGATTACTTTCAAAGAAATTTAATGCCAGCTGTAAGTCCTTGTCATAGTCTTCTTTAGAGATTTTTCCCACACAAGGTGCCGAGCACTGTTTAATCTGATAGAGTAGACAAGGTTCACTTCGGGATTTAAATTCTCTCAAAGTACAGTCCCTTAACTGAAAGGACTTCATTAAAATCCGTAGCACTTCAGAAATGCCACTACCATGAACGAAGGGACCATAAACTCTATGATCCCGATCTCTCTTCACTCTTCGTACATATTGAGGTCTTGCAAACTCTTCTTTTAAACTCACGGAAACATAGGGATAAGATTTATCATCCCTCATAAGAATATTATATTTAGGTCTATGTTTTTTTATGAGGTTATTCTCAAGAATCAAAGCTTCAGACTCTGTATCCGTTAATACAAATTCAAAATCACGAATATGGCCTACGAGGATTTCAGTTTTAGGAGACTTCACTGACTGTTGGAAATAACTTGAAACTCGAGGCTTTAAACTCTTGGCCTTTCCAACATAAATAACCTTTCCTGAGCTGGACTTCATCAAGTAACAGCCCGGCTTAGTCGGTAAAGATCTGGCCTTTTCTTGAAGTTTAACAATGTAGGGACTGAGTTCTGTCATATTACCTAAATTAATTACACTATCTTCATACAAACGTTGTTATACATTGCGTCTAGTCTTTACTTTGCAGCACCGCTCAATTAACTTAGATTACTCATTTAAGATCACCCAAGGATATTCATGACTCAGTTGAGCGTTGGAAAAGAAGTACTTTCCTATTGTAACAAATGTAAATTAACTCTGGCCCATATTATCGTTACTATGAAAAGTGATACTGTAATCGGTAAGGTTCAGTGCAAAACTTGTAAAGGTACTCACGCCTATAAAGATCCTTCTGCTGTAAAAGCAAGTAAGACCAAAAGAGGATCAAAAGTTGGCTCAACGGCCAAGAAAACTACTCAAAACTCTATCTCTGATATCTGGCTAGAAAAAGTTGCTTCCGCAACTTCTAAGTCTCAAAAATACAGCATTAAAACAAAATTTGAGCTCAACGATATTATCGATCATCCAAAATTTGGCCCCGGTATTGTTGATAAGCTCATCGATGCAGACAAGGTTCAAGTGATCTTCCGTCACGATGTTAAAACCTTGATTCACAATAAGTAGCCCGAAAAAGTATGCCAGTGGCATACTTTTACCCCGATAGCCCTTGCAATAATAAATTTTTCGTTAACTTGAGTTCGGGCTACCCGAAAAACATGCCAGTGGCATACTTTTACCCCGATAGCCCTTGCAATAATAAATTTTTCGTTAACTTGAGTTCGGGCTACCC
>JBFHGF010000025.1:0-15836 GCA_041583335.1 Bacteriovoracaceae bacterium | reverse complement strand
GATGAAATCAAAAAAGCGAAGAAGTTTCTTGCGGATCAAAAGAAAGAACTCAACAAGCTTCAAAAAAACCTAGAGTCTTATCTTCCTAAGAAAGCTGCGGCCAAGAAAACTAGCAAGAAAACGACCAAGAAAACGACCAAGAAAAAAGTGGCCAAAAAAACCACAAAGAAAGCCGCACCCAAAAAAGTGGCCAAGAAAACCACAAAGAAGGCCGCCGCTAAAAAAGTAACCAAGAAAACCACCAAGAAAACCACCAAGAAGGCCGCTACCAAAAAGAAATAACAAGCAAATAATTTCGCCCCTTCTTCAATAAGGAAGGGGCATCTCTCCCATCTCTATTTAATACCTTCCTTATAATTTCAATAACTTAATTCTCACCATTCATTATTAAGTTTGAAATTGGTCCCCCATCCTATACCATAACTATGTGAAAAAATTAGAAAGAAGTCTTGGCCTTGGGGCCGTTGTCTCCATTTCCATCTCCGCTATGATCGGCAGTGGTATCTTTGTTCTCCCTGGTATTGCCGCCGAGGCAACTGGCCCTTCCGTTTGGTTGGCCTACCTTCTCGCTGCACTTGCCGTATTGCCCGCGGCGCTTTCTAAGTCAGAATTGGCCACGGCCATGCCCACCTCGGGCGGAACCTATGTCTATCTAGAAAGAACCTTCGGTCCTATCGTGGGAACAATTTCTGGACTCGGCCTGTGGATCTCCATGCTCCTTAAGGCCAGTTTTGCACTCGTAGGTTTTGGTGCCTACCTCAAAATTCTGGCCCCCGGCCTGGAGCTGCTCACCACAAGTTTGATCATCCTCTTCTTTATTATTCTCCTCAATATTTTAGGGGTAGGAAAAGTTTCTGGATTACTCATGTTCGTCGTCGGTCTTTGTATCAGTTTGCTCTCAGGGATATCGGCCGCTTCCCTCTTCTCCTTTGACCTCAACCTAATGAAGCCCTTATTTCCCCAAGGACATAATGGTCTGGCCGCGGCCACAGCTCTGGTCTTTGTTTCCTACGCTGGTGTTACCAAAGTTGCCGCAATCGCAGAGGAGATCAAATCACCGGAGAAGAACCTACCTCGCGGTATTATGATTTCTCTTTTTGTTGCGACATTGATTTACTCCGGAGTCACTTTCCTCCTTTTTGGAAACCTTCCCTTAGATCAAATCAAAGGAAATCTCTCGCCCATCTATACCTTTGCTGAGCATTTAAATATTCCCTTACTATCTCCCATAACCGCCATTGTAGCAGTTATCACCATGAGCTCTATGGCCAACTCGGGAATTCTTGCTTCCAGTAGATTTCCCTTTGCCATGGCCAGAGACAATCTACTTCCTTCATTTTTAGGAAAACTCAATCGAAAATTTCTAACCCCAGTATGGAGTATCATCCTCTCGGGAATGATTGTGGCAACGGTTTTGCTCACCATGGACGTCAACAAGATCGCTAAGTTTGCTTCTGTCTTTATGATTATCATTTATATGGCCGAGAATATCGCCGTTGTGGTGCTCAGAGAATCTCGTATTCAATGGTATAATCCCGAATATAAATCGCCACTCTATCCCTATGCTCAAATTTTTGGAATTCTGATCAACCTGGGCCTACTCATTGGAATGGGTGCACCATTGGTTATCAAGGCCATGCTCGGTATCTCGATTCCCGGAATGATTATCTTTGTCTTCTATTCTCGTCGCAAAACCGAGAGAAAGGGAGTGATTGGAATTCGTGGAAAACGAAGTGACTTAGTAGAGCAGCAACAAGAAGTGATTCTACGCTCCAAACTAGAAGATATTGACCTCTCCGTTGATGCCAATGTGGTAGTGGCCCTCTTTGGAGAAGAACGCTCTCCTGAGATGCTCATTGAAATGGGGGTTACCTTGGCCCAGCATGGAAATTGTGAAGTCGCTCATATCACAGAAGTTCCCGAACAAACGGAGCTCGATGACGTTATGGATGAGCCAGCAACCCTTCGCTCCCTAAGAAGACGAGTGGTCGCCATGGCCGTTGAGAAGAAGGAAACTATTATTTTTGATCCCGTAGTTACCCACGATTTAACCAAGACGGTTTACCATATTTCCCAAAGGCTTCACTGCCAATGGTTGCTCATTGAATGGAGAGGAAAAACTTCAGGGGCCTTTACTATCCACAACCCTATGGGTTGGCTAAAAGGTCACCTGCAATGTAATCTCGGAATTTTCCGCGACTCGGGAGTGCGCTATATTCGAAAGATTATGTGCTACTTAAAGGGAGATGAAAATGATGAGTTGATCCTTAGCACGGCCGATCACTTGGCCGAAGTAAATCGCGCGGATGTCGTCATTATTCGCGTTATCGCCCCAACCCAAGAAGAGTTACCAGAGAGCAATCGTTTTCGTGAACAAGTGGAAGATCAAATACGAGAACTGGCCAAATCCTGTGTCGCTAGAACGAGCTTTCAAATCCTAGAGACCTCTGATGCTGTGACGACAATTCTCAATCAAACCGTTGAGTACGACCTCTTTCTCTTTGGAGCATCAAAGTTTGGTTTTATGTCCTCCCTCTTTGGCTCTGATGACGATAAGCTCGTGGCCAAAGCGGCATGCTCAGTAATCAGTATTCAAAAAGCGCCTAACCTCATTGAAGAAGAACGAGACCATACAAAGAGTTATTTTAGGTAGGAAAAAGGCCTACTCGGCCTTTTTTAAAAGATCGGAAGTGAAGCAAACACGTCCCCTTCCCCCTTGTTTGGCCTCATACATCATTCGATCAGCAATAGAGAGGATATCTTCTCTGTTAGAAGCATCTTTAGGATAAGTTGCCACCCCAATGGAAACACTCAAATTAAAACTATCAAACTTAGTGTTATCTCTTTGTGATTGAATATTAAAAACTTCTTCTTTTACGGCATCAAGAACACGATTACCAATCAGCTTTCCAATATCGTGGGAGACATCAGGAATAAGCATTACAAATTCATCGCCTCCATAGCGATAGATAAGATCAGACTCTCTCAATGTTTTCTTTAAAAGTTCACCCATGGCAGTCAAGAGATGAGTTCCCACAAGGTGACCATGACCATCGTTCACTTGTTTAAAATGATCAATATCGATAAAGAGGATGCTAAACTCCTCTTTAAGTTCTTTGTAACGTGAAATGGCCATATCTAAATCTTTCAAAAGCTTGCGCTGATTATAGAGACCGGTAACATCATCGACATGGATAAGATTCTCTACCTTTTTGAGTTCATCAAGCAGAGTCCATCCTTTAGAAATATTTGTCATAAAGACAGAAAATAAACTGAGAAGATCATCTTCAACTTTCTCATTTTCCTGATAGAGGCCAAAAATTTTCTGATTCCCTACTTCCCCTATTTTATAGAGGATAAAAGAGTCCTCTTTTACCTCAACACGAGAGTAGGAAAACTTTTGATAATCTTGATCGAAGACTGTCTCCATAATCAAATCAATGGACCTCTTTTGGTAATGACCACCATAACTTCTCTTATTCCAAAGAAATCTAATCGATTTCAAATCATTTTTACCCTGTAAAATCCCATTATCCACAGGTAACGAGAAAATAATCATTGGCCCAGTCTTAAACGACTTCTTTAAAAATCGTTCAATTTGAGAATAAGAAACCTTCTTTCCTTGATGAAAGTTAAATGTTGCCATCATTTGTGCAAGATCTTTAAGGTTCTTCATTCCATTATCCATTATTCAACCTAATCAATTCCAACTACTCTTTCTATTAACGACCGTCTTTCTTACCGGTTTGCCAATCCATATCATCTTCTAGAACTTCAATAGAGCCTCGCAATGTTTTCATAATTCGCTCAAGTCGATCTTCAAGTTTTTGCTTATCTTCCCTAGACTTCTCTTCCTTGATCACTGCATTTTCCATATTAAATTCGAGTTGATCAATTTTTCTTTTAAGGTCAAGAATCTTCTTATCCCTCGTTGTGACCTGTGATTCAGAGTCCATTTTTGCCAACTCGAGCTGCCCTTCAAGTTCCTTCTCACGCACTTTAATCTGGTTAAAGTCCATCCTCACTTTATGTTGGAGGCGATCAAACTCTTTCTGTAAATTCTTGGCCTTTTCTTCAGCGTAGAGTTTCTTTTCATCAGAAATTCTGAGTTTATATTTCATCTCATCGACTTCTGAAGTATGGCGTTTCTTCAAAATACTAATTTCTATTTTTGCTTCATCAAGCTCGGCACGTAGACCAAGACTATCTTGCTCTATCAATTTCTTATCTTGCTTAAGAAGATTAATTTCATCGAGGAGGGCCGTTCTCTCTTCCCTCAATTGCCTAATTGTTGCCTGAAGCCTGACTGCCTCACCTTCATGAAAAGATGGTGGAATGCGGTCATTTTCACTTGTGATAGAGAGGTGGCCATCATCTTGAGTGTCCGTTAGACCTATTGTTTGAGAGGTGTTTCTGCCAAGTTCTACTTCATCGTTTCCGTTTTCAGCATCAAGAATTTCGTTAGAAATCATTGATGTGCTATCTTCCTCTGCACCAAACCCAATCTCTACAGCAGTCTCTTCTTTGAGAGGTGCCTCTTCTTCATGGTCGAAGAGGTCTTCCATATCCTCGGGCCCTTCTGTTTCATCGCTGACTTCTTCATTGGCCGTATCCATATCAAAGGATTCATCATCGGAGAACTCATTAAAGAGATCATCATTATCACTATCCGACATATTTGGAGCCGAAGGTGTTTCGGGACGAAATTCCTTAGTTGAGATTTCTTCATCTAACATATGTTCAATGTCACTAGTGACATCTTGAGACATTAACATGGTGGGATTGGTATCATCACTGTCAAAATCGGTCCCATTATCAGATTCTTCGTCATCAGTTGCATCAGTAGAAAAGAGGTCTTCGGCCATATCGCCTTCATCATCTTCTAGGTTTGTAGAGAAATCGAGTTCTTCATCGGAATCTTCCTCGAATTCCTCTGCGTCCTCACGTTGTGTTTCAACCACGGCCGTAGCCTGTCCATCAAGCGATCTGGGGTCAAATACAGTAGTGGCATCTATTTCTTCATCATCATCTTCCGCACCAAAGGTGAGTTCACCTTCATCAAAACTAGATGTTACTGGATTACTGCTCTCACTCTGTTCTTCATCATCAAGTCCCGCTCCGAATTCCAGTTCATCATCGGCATCGGAGTCAGTGACAGAGAAATCGAGTTCTTCATCAACTTTATCTTCAACTCCGACGTCTTCATTATTCTCAATACTCTCAACGGCAGCTTCAAGAGGATCACCAAGATCTAAATCGTCTTCACTTATTTCATTGCTATCCAGATCAACTTCACCTAAATCCATTCCCTCATCTGAGCTTGATAAATCTTGCGCTTCGACACTCGATTCTAATTCACCAACACCTTCATCCAGATCCATTGAGAGGTCGAAATCGAGTCCATCATCGCTACTGCCCTGATCAGAAGGAATATCGTCACCTAGATCTAAGTCTCCATCATCATCCATATCAGAAAAACTCAACTCTCCTTCTGGAGAATCTCCATCAAGATCAAGTTCATCATCTAAATCGAGTGAATCATTTTCGTCATTCATACTTATGTCCTCGTGATCTTGGAGATCAAGTTCTTCTTCATTACTGCTGTCTTCACTTTGATCTGAAAGTTCCATCTCCGTATCATCAAACGAAGGACCCTCGTCACTAAAGTCGATATCAATATCATTATCAATCGCACTAATATCTAGGTCGCCAGTATTTTCTTCAAACTCTGAGAGCTCTTCCGGGCTAGGAAGCTCCCTATTTTGAGTAAGCTCATCTAATTCACTTTCTAATTCTTCATCGAGATGAACCGTAATTGGTGCAATATTTAAATCATCGGGGTCCATGAAGTGTTCATGTTCGGGTTGAGCAGCGGCCTTAATCTCAGAAGTCGCTTCTCGAGGAAAGACATGATCAAACTTGGCCTGAATACGATCATTGACCTCTCCTTTATAAGCAGCCTCTGGTCCGCTTACCGAGTGGAGATCCACAAGATCCTTCACCACAGTACTTACTTTTATTTCAGAAGGACTGAAATCTGATCCCACATCAGTTAAATCAAGATCAAAGTCTTCATCGATATCATCGTTGATATCGCCTTCAATAATCTCTGAGTCATCAGATGAAAGAGTAAAGTCATCTTCACTATCTTCCAAACCTTCATCGAGAGAGAAAGAGTCCTCTCCCGTCTGGTTGGCTTCAGGATCTTTCAGCTCCGGGATATCATTTATTTCAGAGCTTGAACTCATGGCCGTTTCTTCACCAAGTCCAAAGAGCTCATTGGAGAGGTCTTCAATCACCTCTTCTTTACTAACGGCCTTTGGTGCAACCTTCTCCTTAACTTCTTCCTTTTCAGGAAGTTCAAAGTCAAAGCATTCTTTATATTGGTCATAAATACCAAAGTCTTCTAAGAGCTTACGAAGAATGACATAGGTAAGAGGTTTACGGAGATACCCATGACAAGATGTTTTCCCTTGCTGATGTTTCTTAAGGTCTTTAATCGACATCTCTGAACTTATGGCAATACGGATAACACCATCTTCTTTTTTATTAATCGCTTTATTAAACGCTTCAACTTTTTTCATCTCCCAATCAAAATCAAGGAAGAGAATCATTTCGCGATACGAGTCCTTGTCCAATATATCTTGGACCACACCATTGAGGTGCTTCATTTCCTTAACTAAGTGAACCCGGTCTCCTAGCGACTGGACCCACTTCTGAAGGTTTGAATCAAGACTAAAAAAAGCAATATTCATGCACTGTACCAAGTTGAAAGGTGCTATCTCTATAATATCACTACTTTAGAAACCCTCCAAATAGGGAAAATTCATCACTTATGCCGGAATTACCCATTGATAGTAAGGGCGTTAATGGATTAAAATGGGTATAAGTATAGGGATTTTTTATCTCAACAAAAATTAATTGATCAAAGTACACGGAGTCTCAAAGTATGACCCTGATAAACTCGCTCCCCAAATTTGCGAAAAACCTTTTCCTCTCCATGCTCACATTCACCGTTGTTACAACGGCCTCGGCCGCCGACAACGACATCGACAAGAAATTCTATCCCGCTCCCCTACTTGGAATGGATAACTTCTTTGCTCACCATGTGATTATCGCAGAAAAGTCGACCCACAAACTCTACCTTTATAAGAATGACGAAGGCTTTCCCAACCTTATCAAAACCTATCAAATGGCAACGGGAAAGAAGGCCGGGGACAAACAATACCAAGGGGACCACAGAACTCCAGAAGGTGTCTATTACTTGACCCAATTCCTCACCCATCAAGACCTTCTCACTCGCCATGGAAAACAGGGTGAGATCTATGGAGTAGGGGCCTTTGTTCTCAACTACCCTAATCCCATTGATGAACAAGAGGGAAAAACAGGCGGAGGAATTTGGCTCCACTCAACCAATGATGAAACAAGAATTGAAAAAGGATTGGATTCAAGAGGCTGTATCGTCACCGCCAACTCTGATCTCATTGATATCAGCCGTTATATCGAATTAGAAAGAACGCCTATTGTTGTTCTTCATGAAATCCCTTTCCTCTCTAAAGATGCGTGGCTAACCAAGAAGCAGAAAGTGGAAAATACCATTTCTCAATGGCTAACCTCATGGAGAGCTGAAGATATCGATGGCTTTATTGACACTTATCACAAGACTTTTAAAGATCCTCGAAAAGGCTCACTCTCCAACTTCAAAAATTATAAGAGGGCCGTATTTGCAGCACCAGGTAAACCCGAAATTCAACTGTATGACCTCTCCTTACTTCAGTCAGGGGAATATATCATGGCCACTTTCAAACAGGCCTACAAGTCGACTACAATTGAAGACCTAGGACGCAAGACAATCTACCTTAAGCAAGACGAATACTATAATTGGAAAATCGTATCAGAAAATTGGTCAAAACATGGTGTGCAAGATATCATTACAGAAGAACAACCCCATGTGGCCTTTGAACCATCAAATCGCTTCTTTGAGACAAATAACCCAAGACAAATTTTGGGAAGTCGTCTTCTGAGTGGTCGCTTAGATGAGTCAGAAACAGAAGAAAAGAATAATTAGACGCTTCTTCTCTCCTACTTACCCATGGGTTGAATAATATAACCTATGGGTAACGGTCCTGTATGAAATCGACAAACTCAAAGAAAGTATCCTTTGTACTCTATGAAGACGAGCTCTCTCCACGCTTCTATGAAATTAATAAGAATTTTGCCAAGTTTCTCCTCTTTGGACTCCCTACAGTAACTCTAATTGTTATCCTGATTCTCACCGCCGTTGGCGTCTACTTTAAGCAAATTCAAACCTTGGCCCAAAGAAAAGAGCCTAAGATCATTCGTGAACACAAAGAAGAAAAAAATGAACTCATCTCTCAAAACCAACAAATAAGTTTAGAGAGAGATCGCCTCAAGACGAAACTCTCCATGGGTGTTGAAGGTCCAACGGGGCTTGGCTTCTTGGCCCTCTTTAAACAAAGTGCTGGTCGTCAGGACCTCACCGCCTCACCAGAGATGGCCTTAGAAGAAGTAGAAGTTAACTCCTCTAAAGATGAGATCGACATCAACTTTAAAATTATTAATCAAACTCGAGATAATAGCCGTCTCACAGGTTACCTCTATATCGTCATGCAGGTGGGACAATATATAGAAGTATGGCCGGCCAACTCCTTTGATGACCAATCCATGGCCCTCTCCTTTGCAAAAGGTGAATACTTCGCTACTTCTCGCTTCAGGCCGGTAAAAGCAACGTTTAAGAAGATCAAACAAGGACAGGCCCTCTTCAAAATCATTGTCTTTGCTAGAACTGGTGACCTTATCTTTAAGCAACTTATTTCTAGGCCCGTTTAATTATGAGTGAATTATTTAAATTAGAATCTCAAACCCATACTTATATTGGAGTAGAAACTTCCATTTCTGGAGAATTTCACTTCCAAGGCCATACCCTTGTCGGTGGGAATATTGATGGAGAAATTCATATCCACAATGACTCCCCCCGTGTCATTGAATCTACCGGCCAAGTAAAAGGAACCATCTACTGCCACAACCTTAAAGTCTACGGCAGTGTAGAAGGGCAAATTAAAGCACAAGGCAAAATTACCTTTTACCCCTCTTCCAACTTCTCAGGTCAGATTGAAGCTGCCGACCTCAATATCCTTCCGGGCTGTAAAATCAATATGGAAGCTCGAACGGATGTTCAAATCCAGCCAGAAAACTAGAAATAAAAAAAGGGCGTTTTCCACGCCCTTTCTTATTTAAAAATCAATTTTCTTAATATGGTGTTAGAGGAACTCTTTGTAGGATCTAACCTTTACCTTTCCAAACTCTTTCAAGCTATCAAGAGCGTTCTTTGGCGCCAAGATCACGATATCTTGCTTATCCCATGCAAAGACATTTTGAATCTCTGAGATCAGGTCCTTTTGCGTTAGAGAACGTAGCTTTGTAGGAAACTCTGTAAGCTTAGAGTAGTCGTCTCCAAGATGGTCGAGAGTCATCAATTGGGCCAAGAGCGCCTTAGAACTTTCAAAGGCAAAAGGATACCCACCGGCCAAAGATCCTTTGGTCAAATTAAAGCCCCTTTCATCGATTTTTCCTTCGCTATTGCGATCCAAGGTTTCTTTCGTTTTGGTCAGTAATTTGCCTAGAGTTTCAACATTAGTAGAAGTATAAATCCCTGCACGGCCATAATGCTTTTGCATACCGACAAACGCCCCTACTCCGTAGGTTAGCCCATTTTCGACCCTGAGAACATTCATCAATTGAGAAGTGAATCCTCCACCCAGATAGTTACTGGTAAGTTTTTGTAGCTCTGTCGAACCAGAGTCTGCTTGTGAAAGCGTTTTTCCAATTCTTACTTGGGCCTGATTGGCCTTATTAACGGTAACTAAGGTGATGTGAGGGCCACCCGTGCTCTCATTTTTGGTGTAGGCAACATCGCGAACAAACTTACCTTGCCCTTTCCAACCACAGTCATCAGCAATAACATTTTTTATGTTAAGAACTTCCTTAGGACCTGTTAAGTAGATTCTCTTTTTCACATCATGATTAATGTAAGCGAGTTTCTCCTTCAAGATTTTAGAGTCCCATCTTTTAATGTCTTTGATCTTACCGCCCACAGGATAAGAAAAAGGAGTTCCTTCTAAGCTAATTTCTCTAAAGGCCCTAGAGGCAACAAAACCAGGGTTTTGAGCACTGTTTTCCAAACCTGAGATTGATCTCTTCTTCTCCTTATCCAATTCGGCCTTAGGGTAAGTGGCATCGTGAAAGAGATGACACATCTTTTTAACGGTTGGGATAATATCTTTAACAAGCCCAGTAACAGCATAGTTAGAAAATTCATGTGTAACTTCATTGCCCATAGAGGCTCCAAAGAACTCAATATTGTCGGCAATTTCTTTTCTCGAAAAACGCCTCGTTCCTAGAGACATATAGTCAAAGGCCGCTTGAATAGAACCTTTTACACTTCCATCTCCCAGGGCACCATCGGCAAAATAAATACCAAGTCCATATGTGGGAAAGCGGTTATCTTCGATATAAACCACTTCCAAATCATTCCACTTAAACTTCTCTACTTTATCTGAAATATAATCCTTCGCCTGAACTGTTGTTCCAAGGCCCGAAAGAATATAAGTTGCTACTGCAATATTTTTTAAATTTAATTTCATGATCAAAAATCCTTTTCTCAATTAACCTTAGAATTAATACTTATCCCATACCGAAGTCATAATGAAATTATCACTATTAAAGAGTTCCTTACAGGCCGACTTCACTTCATCCACAGAAATCTTCTCGTAGATATCAAGTTCTTTCTTGTAGTAGGCATAATCATTAAAGAAGTTTTCTCTCATCCCTAGAAAGTGAGCGACCCCATTATTCGTCTCAAGAGAGCTGACGTAGCTAATCAAATATTGATTCTTTGTTTTTTGAAGTGATCTCTCGTCGATAGCACTATCACATGACTTCTTTAGATCCTTCACCAATTGCTTCTTGAACCAATAGATTCCTTTCTTCGGAAGCAACTCTCCTCCAATAAAGAAAACACCACTATATTTTAAAGTATAGTTACTGGCATAAATCGTAGAAAGAATTGGTCTCTTACTGGCCACATACTTCTGATTAAGATAACTACTCGCCCCTTCTCCTAGAATAGAGCTTAAGATATCGAGCACGTATCCTTTATGAATCCCCGTGGCCACAGAGGGGTAGGCCAGCATAAACTGAGGTGTTGTGGAATTGGCCTTAATCTTCACATGCCTGCCATAACGACCACGGTGCTTGTAGAGATCCGGGTTGTCACGAGATACTCGATAGTCTTGAATTTCTTTCGAGCTGGGAGACATCTCTCCGTACTTCTCCTTAACCATTTCATAAACTTCATCAGCATCAACATCCCCAGCGACAACAACCGTGGCGTTATCGGGAGTATAGAATTTTTTAAAGTAATTACTAACATGCTCACGAGTCAGAGATTTGAGATCCGCCACCGAACCAATGACACTTCCTCCATAGGGAGTTCCTTCAAAAATGGATTGCATCATAGAAAGATAGAGCTTACCGCCAGGACGGTTCTCATAGCGCATCTTTCGCTCTTCAAGAACAACATTTCTCTCCTTCTCAAAAGCTTCAGGAACGAGAGCAAGATTATCCATACGGTCTGCTTCAATATCTATAACCTTCTCCACCATATCCTGTTCGCCACTGGTGATGGGAAGGTCTTCATAATAAACGGTATTATCAAAATTAGTGTAGGCATTGGTTTGTCCACCGTTACCTTCAATTAAGAAATTGAATTGGCCTGGCCCGTACTTCTTTGCTCCCTTAAACATAAGGTGCTCAAGAAAGTGGGTCGCCCCTGTTGTTCCCTCTCCCTCATGCCTTCCTCCCACATCAAAGAAAGTATAATAACTAAAAATGGGAAGCTTATGGTTTTCATAAACTAAGAGTTTCAATCCGTTGGGAAGTGTGTACTTCTTAACTTCGAGATGAACCATTCCATTGGAGTCTTGCTCCAAAGCCTTTTGTGTACTCTCTTGCTTCGATGTCGAACTTTGGTGAGAACAACTTAAAATAAGTGAAGAAATGAGTAATGGGGTGAGGTTCAAATAAGATCTATTTTTAATGAATTTCAAATTTCTCATTAGACTTGGCCTTCCTTTTCCTTATATGAGCTAAACATTCGTAATTATGATAATTGTCAGAATGAATGGTGGCAATTGCTGCCTGAATTTTGTCGATAAAACTATTATCATCGTTAATGAAGCAGTGGTCCATAAAGGATTACAATCGGCGTAGATTTCCTCCTTGCGCTCGGACGTGCGTACCCTTTTACTCCCATTTTTTAGAATTGAATGAAAAGGATGCCTTATCGACTTTTTTTGCTTTTTAAAGCCTTAGGGATACTTTATATTTCCCGTAAAAATTGAATCATACCGGTCTTTATTTTAGACCAAGGGTCTTAGGTCGTAATGGCCTTAGGAGGAATAAATCATGAAAATTGGGGTACCTGGAGAAATCAAAAATAATGAAAACCGCGTAGGACTTGTTCCTGCTGGTGTAAGACAACTCGTTCAAGATGGACACGAACTCTTCATTGAAACAAATGCCGGAGCTGGTATTGGAATTGAAGACCAAGAATATATCGATGCCGGGGCCAAGATTCTTTCCTCTCTTGAAGAAGTATATAATACAGCAACTATGATCATTAAGGTTAAAGAGCCACAACCTGTTGAAGTTGCCCTGCTAAAGCCTCATCATATCCTCTACACCTACCTTCACCTTGCCGCTGACAAAGAACTTACTGAAGGTCTTATGAAGTCGGGATCAACTTGTATTGCCTACGAAACGATCGAAGGTAGAAATGGTGGACTTCCCCTTCTTCTTCCTATGTCTGAAGTAGCTGGGCGAATGGCCACTCAAGTAGGGGCCACTTATCTGCAAAAAGATAAAGGTGGAAAAGGTGTTCTTCTCGGTGGAGTTCCCGGGGTTAAGAGAGGAAAAGTTACCGTTATTGGTTGTGGGGTAGCTGGAACGAACGCTCTTAAAATGGCCGTTGGTCTTGGTGCCGATGTAACGGCCATTGATCTTAACGTGCAACGTCTGGCGGAAATGGATGATCTCTTTGATACAAGGATCACAACTCTTTTCTCCAATGCCCATAATATTGAAGAAGCGGTCATTAACTCTGATCTTGTTATTGGTGCGGTTCTTGTTCCTGGAGCAAAAGCTCCTAAACTCGTTACTCGTGAAATGATCTCAAAAATGGAGCCCGGTTCAGTAGTGGTAGATATCGCTGTTGACCAAGGGGGATGTATCGAGACTTGTAAGCCTACAACTCACGAAAACCCCACTTTCCTCGTTGATGGTGTAACCCACTACTGTGTGGCCAATATGCCTGGTGCAGTGGCAAGAACCTCTACCTTTGCTCTTACTAACGTAACGCTAAAGTATGCTCGCCTTATTGCTAAAGTAGGTGTGGAAGAAGCTGCTTCAACTGACGCTGGATTTAAGCCAGGGGTAAATATCTACAAGGGCGCTCTTGTTTACAAGCAAGTGGCCGATGACTTGGATCTTCCCTACACAGAATTAAAAATCTAAGAAAATACCTAAGCCCCCATTCTGGGGGCTTTTTTTTGCCCAAAATGGCCGTTTTCCTTTAAAAACCTATAATTTATACCCCTCAGAAGCTACCTGGGCCTATAAGTTTTTCCACAGGATTGTAATTAATTTTGCTCGAGGTATAAGGCTGTATTCAATTTTAGACTATCGAGAAGGCTTTTTATGAACATCTATAAATGTACCCTATTGGCACTTACCCTGAGCACTCAATCTATTTTGGCCACCGCCATTGCCGAAAGACCAAGTGATGAAGACATGATAAGAAGAGACTCTGCTGTCGCCCGTGAGCTAATGAATCGCTCACAGGAGAATTCAAAGTGTAACTCTGAGACAGAAGAAGGAGAAGAATCTCGAGAAGAATCTCAAGTAGAAAACTCTCAGACCAATTGTAAAAAAGGACCCCTTCAAAACGGTTCTGAAAACTCTCCTTTCAACCCAGACTACAACTCTGACCCTGAAGAGATCACTCCCATTGGTGGTGTCAGTGGAGGAACGAAGAGAGGGATTGTAACCCTTATCGCCTCTATTGTTGGTAATGACGATTTTAAAGGATCTCAAAAGATTATGTCTGAACATAACCTTGATAACCTTCACCAGGGTACCAAAGAACTCGTTATCACTGTTGACGATGGACCTACTCCAGGAGTTACAGAAAAGATCCTAGATGCCCTCGCCAAATACAATGCCCAAGGAGTTTTCTTTGTGATCGGTGACAAGGCCAAAAGGCATCCAGAACTTCTCGCGAGAATGCAAAGAGAAGGTCATATCGTGGCCAACCACTCAATGACTCACGCTAATCTTGGAGATGTTTCCTTCTTTAAAAGAAAGAAAGTTGTGCAATCAGAAATTCTTGGTGCTCACGAAGTGATCAAGAACTATGCGACAAATTCTCCCCGCTATTACTTTAGAGCTCCTTATGGGTCTTGGGAAAAAGCTGCGGCCAAAGTGATCAATAAAACAGATATTGGCCAAGACTATGTTGGACCTCTTCTTTGGGATATCGGTGGAGAAATGGATACTAAGAACTTCACCAAAGCTGCTGACTGGGCCTGTTGGTCAAAGAAAGTTTCCGTGGCCAACTGCTTTCTTGGCTACAAGAACTACACCAGAAAAGTAAAAGGTGGAGTGGTACTCTTTCACAGTTTGAAAAAAGAATCTGCTCAGCTTATCGAGCGCTTTCTCAAGGAATTTTCTGAAGATCCTGAGTATCGCTTTATCTCTATTGATGATGTTCAAATCGATTAATTTACCTGACTTTTAAACTCAATTTACATATACCAATTGCCCCCTATCAAGGGGGCTTTTTTTATTTTGAGCTTCTTAAAGCGCTTGTTCTGATTTCCCTATGGTTTCCCTTGGCAAATAAGTGTAATATAAGAGGGTTATGACCGGTAATAAATCTATCGACACCATTATCCTTTTGATCGCGACCCTAATCACAGGGGCAACTCTTGGCATCTTTGTTTACTCGGAAATGCTCTTTGAAAGGCCTCTACCTTCCGATGCTGTTGAAAAAGAAAAACTGATTGAAGATAGTAAGGTGGCCGTGGCCCCAGATATCTATAAAGTGGATAAACTCATCATCAATTTAAATTCAGCTACTCGTCGTTTGAGATTTCTCGATGTAGAAGTTAATCTCGTCCCCTTTAAGAGTAACTCCATTGAAATATTTGATTCTAAAAAGTTTTACATTAAAGATGCAATTATCGATATTGCTAGCAATATGGCCCCAGAAGAACTTAATACCGTCGCAGGAAAAGTTATTTTAGAAGAACGAGTGAGAAAACGCCTCAACGACTTCTTTGGAAAGAGCCTAGTTAAAGAAATCTTCTTCTCACGCTTTGTCGTGCAATAGTAAAAGGAATTATTATGAGTCAGCTTCGCGCCAAACATATTCTTGTTGAACATAGTTATGAAATTGATGACCTCCAAAAGAAACTTTCCGAAGGTGTATCCTTTGAAAAATTGGCCGAAGACTTCTCCATGTGCCCTTCTGGACAACAAGGTGGCGACCTGGGAAGTTTTTCCAAAGGAATGATGGTAAAGCCCTTTGAAGAAGCGGTATTGGCCCTACAAGAAGGTGAAGTTTCTGGTCCAGTGAAGACCCAATTTGGCTACCATCTGATTTTGCGCTATTAGCTCTCCTTAGTGCCTCAGATACTTGCTGATAAGCTCTCGCAGATAAAATTGATGAATCCCCTATCTATCTCGCTAACCTATTG